>DATGGJ010000482.1:0-3682 GCA_035308585.1 Terriglobales bacterium | reverse complement strand
AGTACATCAATTCGCGCTGGTTCAACGTGGCGGCGTGGAGCACCACGGCGGTAGTGACGGCGCTGACCGGAGCGTACTTGTGGACGCAGTTCCACTGACGCCCGTCAAACTGGCCCGAAAACTGTGTCCCATCCCGGAAACGATGCCAAGAGGAATTCGGAAGGCGGTGTTTTGCATGAACTGGGCGCTCTCTCATGTGCCCGCGACCCCTGCTGCGCTGGCCTGTTCTCTCCATAGTCGTTCGTCCACACCGAAGACAAGCAGCCACAGGATCAGCGCTACCGCCCCGAGGAGGCCGAAGGCTGCGAGGTAGGGAAAAAGACGGTATCCGAGCGGCGGATACAGGAAGGTCAGCCAACCCAAACCTGCAAGGGCCGACCACACGCCCAGGAATCGAGGCAGGAATGTGGACCGCACGATGAGGTATCCGGTCAGGAGTGCATAGAATCCGAAAAATGCCAAGGCGATCGCAGCGCCGCGGTCATTCACCTTGAGAAACAGAAGCGCCAGCGCCTGCAACTGTTCCCGGCTGAAGACGCTCAAGTATTTTGCGCCTCCCAAGACGAACAAGGGAGCGATGTAAAAGAGGCGGCTAAAGGTCTTGATGACGCAACCGGCGAGGCCCAAGAACGCCGCCAGTAACGAGACGGTCCTGCCCGCCGGCTTAAGCAGATCATAAAAGAGCGCCGTGAAAGCAATTTGGCAGGCCATTTCGATCAGATAGGCCGTGAAACCCCACTGAAACAGGGTTTTGTGCCCCAGTATATTGGTTGCCGTGGCCGCGGCGTCGCCCTCTACAACCAGCCTGCCGCTGACCAAGCCTTGGGCGAATATTCCCGTCAGTATGGTGAGGAGATAAAAGACACCGGTGATCCTGGCCCTCAAACGCGGCGACGCTTCTGTGATGCGCCCGGTTATCGCACCTGTGCTCATTTCAGATGACCACCGCGAGATCGTTTGCAACGGACTTTACTCGGCGCGGTGACTGTTGGCAAGAATGATTGTCCGGAACGGGCTTTAGCACTATTGCCGGCCGTTATAGGATTTTGCCGGCGGCGAGGTCGTTGACCAGTTCCAGGTCGGCGTCCAGGAAGTCGTATTGCGGCAGCTGGGCACGCTCCACCCAGCGCACGTCACGGAAAATGCGGTTCTCGATTTCGCCGGCAAACTGGTGGACCACGAAGAAACGCAGTTCCACCTGGCCGCCACTCTTGTAGCTATGCCGAATGCGCGCCACCTCTTCGCCCACTTTGGCGTCAATGCCCAGTTCTTCGTCGAGTTCCCGGCGCATGGCATCGCGGGGCTGCTCGCCTTCTTCGATTTTGCCGCCGGGGAACTCCCATTTCAGGGGCATGGGCTGGTGACGGGTGCGCTGGCAGATGAGCAGCTTGCCATCCTGCAGAATCAGGGCTGCGGCCACCAGCTTCATCCCACGGCCTCGGAGGGAACCGCGCTGGGATCAAGGCAGGTGGTGAAGGTGAAAGCGAAGGCGGCCAGCCCGGGCCGGGGACACAGCAGCTGCAGCGTGTGCGTGCCGAAGGCGCGGTTGTCCACCAGCTGATACATGCGCGGTTGCTCGACCAGAACGTAGCTTTCTTGCTCTCCGCCCGCGGTGGCACGGAAGCGGACGTCGGGGGTGGCCTGGGCGCGGCTGAGCGGCTTGCCGTCCTGATGAATGATGAGCTCGTAGGAGGGCGCGCGGGGCGAGGCCAGCACCAGGTTCACTGCTGCGGCGGAATACTTCAGCACAATTCGGTTATCGCCTTCCGCCGCCGCCTCGAAGTATTCGGCGGTCGAGGCCCAGCGGCCCTGGGCGTAGAACTGTCCTTCTTCCTGTGTGCCGGTGAACGAGTACTCCGCGATTTCATCTTCGCGGAATCCGTTCGGGTTGCCGATGCGGCCGCGGCGGTGGCCCAGGTAGAGCTCCGGGCTGGGCTGAAAGCACACCGCGCCCGGGCGGTCGGTCTCGCGCACCGGCTCCATCAGGGGAGAAAATTGCAGCCCGGGATTCACCTCATGGAGCAATTCCTGGATGGCCTGCTCGGTGTCGCCGTAGGCGCCTTCGCCGAAGTGAGCGTAGCGGAGGTAGGCATCGCCATCCAGCAGGTACTTGGTGGGCCAGTAGCGGTTGGCAAAGGCCTTCCAGAGCTCATAGTTGCTGTCTATGACCACAGGATAGGTGATGCCCAGGTCGCGCACCGCGCGCTCGACGTTACTCTCATATTGCGCGAAGGTGAACTCGGGGGTATGCACGCCGATAACGGTCAGCCCCTGATCGAGGTAGCGCTCGTGCCAGGCCTGCACATAGGGCAGCGTGCGCAGGCAATTGACGCAGGTGTAATCCCAGAAATCAACCAGCACCACCCGGCCGCGCAACTGGCGCAGGCTGAGGGGCGGCGAGTTCAGCCAGGTGCGCCCGATCTCGGGCGCGCGCACTTGCCCTTTTTCCACTTTCATCGGCGAAATGTTTCCAGGTGTTTGCCCAGCAGGCGGGCACAATACTCCACCAGTTCCTGGTCCTCGGGGCCGAAGGCGGCGGGGAAATGGCTGTCAATATCGAGTTCGCCGACCACTTTGCCGCGCACAAAAACCGGGACCACAATTTCCGACTTGGTTTCAATAGAGCAAGCCAGGTAACGGGGATCGGAGCTAACGTCGTGCACCACAACCGTCTTGCCACTGGAGGCGGCGGCCCCGCAGATGCCCTGATTGAGCGGAATGCGGGTGTGCGGCGTCATAGCCCCGACAAACGGCCCCAGCACCAGCACGGGTGGCTGGCCGGACCCGCTTTGCAGCATGTAAAACCCGACCCAGTTGTACTTGAGCATGCGCTCGTTGAGCTTCCTGACTATACCCTGCATGAGTTCTTCGGCAGTCAGGGCGGTGGAGGCGAGGTGATCAATTTCTTTCTTGACCAGTTGTGTTTTCGCAGCCGCGGTGGGCATGGGTCCAATTAAACCATAACCGCGTTACTGTACGGGCGAGCCCAGGCGGCGCACTCCTGCAGGCTGTGGAAAAAGCTGGGGGTAGAGGATGGCGGCGAGGGCGTGCAGGCCCTGCAGCAGCGTGGGCGCGGGCGTGTTGAGCCAGGGGTCGGGAATGCAGTAAACGTGCTTCTCGCGGACGGCGCGCATCTGCCGCCAGGACCGCTGCTCGACGATTTTCTCCAGCGGCACCCGGTCGCCAGCGCCACACCAGGCGGCGATAACGTAGTCAGGGTCGCGGGCGAGGACGGCTTCGGTGGTGGTCTGCTGTCCGGGCTGGCCCACGAACTCGCCGCCCGCGGCTTGCACCAGCTCCGCCACCCAGGGCTGGGAAGCGATAAGCGGTTTGCCCCATTCTTCGCAGAAAACCTGGGGAGGGCCGGACGAGTGGGCGCGAACCTTTTCGCGCACCGAATCTATGGCATTCTGCATGGAGGCGATGACTTCCACACCGCGCTCCGGCCGGCCAACAATGCCGGCGATCATAGCGATATCACGGTAAATATCAGCCAGCGTTCTGGGAGCGAGGCCGAGGAAGGGAATGCCGGATTTGAGGATCTCGCCGACCGACTCCAGTTGATAGGGCACGGAGGCGATGACCAGTTCGGGCCTGGCAGCCAGGATTTCAGCAGCCTTGGAGGTCCAAGAGTCGGCGACCACCAGCCGCCCGTGGGAGATGCCGGGCAACACTTCTTCGC
>DATGGJ010000481.1:0-1930 GCA_035308585.1 Terriglobales bacterium | reverse complement strand
ACCGCATGAGCCTTGAAATCCGGCGCCTCCGCCACCCAGACATTGCGCACCCCGCGTTGGTTGAACACCCAGGCCACACGATCACCCTTTGGAGCGGCCACAAGGTGGTTGGGAAAGGAATAGCTCATCACCTCTTCGAGGGTGAATCCCGCCCAGGCGGCGGAAGCCAGGCAGAGGACGGCAATCAGGCAAACAAAACAACGCAGCATTTTGTGGAGCATGACGCGCCAGCCTACGCCACCGGCAACGCCTTTGCCAACCCCTGGCCGCTGGCCGCGGGCATGGCCCGGCTCCCGCTGTCTTCTTCGCAGCTCCGGCGGCCGCCCCGCACCCGCAATCGCTCTCTGCAGGACTTCGCTCCGTGGCCCCTGGCCCATCCCTGGCTTCGCCCGCCGCTTCCTCGCCTGAAGACGGCCCTTTCGCGGCGAATCCTTAGCCGCGCATCCTCTCATCTGCATCCAACTACCCGCAACCGGCAGTTTGCACTCTTGCCCCTGGAAGAGGTTACGATAGCCCGAATGTCGCCCCTCACACGATTAAGCAGGCGGGCGCTCTCTGTTCTCTGCCTGCTCCTATTCCTGTTGACCACCGCGCCCCACTCGCTCAGCTACTCCGTGCTCAGCCACGAAGAGGTGGTGGACCTGGTCTGGGCTGATTCCATCCGTCCCTGGCTTATGCAGCGCTTCCCTAATGCCAGCCGCGAGGACCTGCGCCGCGCCCACGCCTTTGCCTATGGCGGCTGCCTCATCCAGGACATGGGCTACTATCCCTTCGGCAACAAGCGTTTCAGTGACCTCACGCATTACGTGCGCAGCGGTTATTTTGTGGAGTCTCTGTTCGCCGAAGCCAGCGACTTGAACGAATTCTCTTTCGCCCTGGGCGCTCTCGCCCACTACGCTTCCGACCTCAACGGCCATCCCTACATCAATCGCGCCGTTGCCGTGCGTTTCCCCAAGTTGCGCAAAAAATACGGCGACTCGGTGACCTATGAGGACGATCCCAAAGCCCACATTCGCACTGAATTCGGCTTTGACGTCACCCAGGTGGCCAAAAACCGCTTCGCCTCCGACCGCTACCATGACTTCATCGGCTTTGAAGTCGCCACGCCCCTGCTGGAGCGCGCCTTCAAACGCACCTACGGCATTCCTCTGACCGACCTCATTCACAACGAGGACCTCGCCATTGGCACCTACCGGCGCGGCATCAGCAAGGTTATTCCGGAGATGACCAAGGTCGCCCTCCTCATCAAGCCCGCCGACCTGGTTCAGGAAAAGCACGACCGCAACCAGAAGCGCTTCCTCTATCACGTCTCCCGTTCCTACTACGAGCGCGAATGGGGCAGCCAATACCGGCGTCCTGGTTTCGGCGCACGTTTCCTCGCCTTTCTCTTTCACCTGATCCCCAAGTTCGGTCCCTTCCGGGCGGTGGATTTCGTGCTCCCCAACACCCAGACCGAAGACATGTACCTGAAGAGCATGGATGTCACGCTCGCCAACTATCGCCGCTTGATAGGGGAGGTAAAAGCCGGCAACCTGCAATTGCATGATCGCGATTTTGATACTGGTGAGGCCACACGCGCCGGGGAGTACAAGCTCACCGACAAAACCTACGCGGCGCTCCTCGATGGCTTGGCCCGCCGCCACTTCGATGGGGTCACTCCCGATTTGCGTGACAACATTCTCGCTTTCTACAGCAACTTGAATGCGCCCATCGCTACTAAAAAACAGCGCAAGGAATGGGCGCGCACACTGACCGAGTTGCAGCAACTGAAAGGCGTTCAGGTGGTAGCCGTGCCCGCTCCCCTCCCCTCTGATTGAAGTACCGAGACCCGTCTTCGGCGATTACGCGCGTAAGCGGAAAAAACCTTACACGGCAGGCATAAATGCCTGCCCGGATTCTCTGCAAATCGCTGATTCCGTAGGGGCATGCC
>DATGGJ010000480.1:0-3679 GCA_035308585.1 Terriglobales bacterium | reverse complement strand
CCCTGCCCAGCGGCGTGCTGCATGAACTGCTGCTGGAGTCGCGCCTGCCGGAGTCGGTTCGCGAGCGCCTGCAGCAGGAATTGCAATCCCGCGAGCAGGCGGAAGGGAATTCTCGTAACTCAATCTAACCTGCAACTACTGTCATCCTGAGCGAGGGCGAATGCCCGAGTCGAAGGACCCCTGCGTTTTTCAATCCAGGTGCAGGCACAAAGGGGTTCGCCTGCCACCGGACTTTTTTACTCCGTGGCTAAGTTGTGGTTTCCTTGCGGAAGTGCTCCAGAATCGCCTCGGCCTGGCTTCGGGTGACCACGGCGGAGAGCGCCGCCGCATCGGCATCTTTCACCGCCTGCACGCTGCCGAAGTGCTGCAGCAGGCGCCGGGTGGTGCTGGCTCCCACTCCAGGTATCTCCAGCAGTTCGGTGCTGCGGTCGCGCATCTGCCGCCGCTTGCGGTGGAAGGTCACGGCGAAGCGGTGGGCCTCATCGCGAATCTGCTGCACCAGGTGAAGCACGGGAGAGTGGTGGTCGAGCGCCACCGGCTCGTCCTCCTGGCCATACACGTAAATGATCTCCTCGCGCTTGGCGATGGCGGCCAGCGGCTGGTTGATGATCTGCAGGCTCTCCAGCGCTTCCGCGGCGGCGTGCAGCTGCCCCAGGCCGCCGTCAATCAGCACCAGGTCGGGCATTTTCTGTTTTTCCGCCTCCACCCGCTTGTAGCGGCGTGTCACCACCTCGCGCATGGAGGCAAAATCGTCCACTCCTTCCACCGAGCGGATGATGAATTTGCGGTAGTCGGATTTCTTCATGCGCCCCTCCTCCCACACTACCATCGAGGCCACTGTCTCCGCCCCCTGGATGTGAGAGATGTCGAAGCACTCGATGCGCTTGGGCAGTTCTGGCAGGGCCAGCGCATCCTGCAGCGCCTCCTGCACCGCCCGCGCCGCCGGCTGCATAACCCGGAACCGCTGGTCGAACGACTGCTTGGCGTTGTTGCCCGCCAGATCAATCAGCGAGCGCTTCTCCCCCCGCTGCGGCACAACAATGTGAATCTTTGTGGCGCGGGCGCCGGGGCCCCCGGAACGTGCCGCCTTTGCGCGTTCTGGGGTGGGGGCGCCCTCACCCGCGTGCGTCTCCGAAATCAGCTCCGCCAGCGTCTCCCGGTCTTCAAAATCCACCGGCACGTAAATCGTTCGTGGAACGTAGGGCGCGTCAATGTAGAGCTGCTTGATCAGCGCCGAGAAAAATTCTCCGGGATTGAAGGCCGCCGCTGCTGCCGAGGTTTGGTTGCCATCACCACCAGCCTCGCTCGCAACGTAACTGGTTACGTCTCCCTCGGAGATGTTGCCGGCAACGTCTCTAGCTGTGTTTGTCTCCGTGTCCGAAGGCGTAGCCGATGCCAGCACCGGCATCTGATCCCAGAAGAATTCGCGCCGGTCGAGCACGCGTCCGCCGCGCATGTGGAACAGGTTGATGGCCAGCATCCCGTTTTCGCAGTGGTAGCCGAACACGTCGGCGTCGTCGCTCTCCACTGAGGCGATGCGCTGCTTCTCCTGCAGTTGCTCCACCGTGGAGATCAGGTCGCGGTACTTGGCCGCCTGCTCGAAGCGTTGCCCCGCGGCCGCATCCTGCATGCGCTCGCGCAGCGAGCGCACCAGGTCCGTGGGCCGCCCTTCCAGAAACATCTTCACGTCGTGCACCGCCTCCTGGTACGCCTCCGGCGTGGTCAGGCCCTGCACGCACGGTCCCTGGCAGCGGTGAATGTAGTACTGCAGGCACGGCCGTGGATGATAGCGGCTCAAATCCACCTTGCAGGAGGGAATCAGGAAGTGGCGGTGGATCAGGTCCACAATGCGGTAGGCCAGGTTGGCCGGGAAGTACGGGCCGTAGTAGGCGCTGCCGTCCTTGCGCAGCCGCCGCGTCACGTATACCCGCGGATAACGTTCCCCTAGAGTCAGTTTCACATAAGGATAAGTCTTGTCGTCGCGCAGCAGGATGTTGAAGCGCGGCTTCTTCTGCTTGATGAGATTGTTTTCCAGCGCCAGCGCTTCCTTTTCGTTGTCCACCACGATGTAGTCCACATCCGTGGCTTCGCGCAGCAGGGTTCCGGTTTTGGCGTCCTCCGCCCGCCCCTGCAGAAAGTAGGACCGTACCCGCGAGCGCAGGTTCTTGGCCTTGCCCACATAGATGACCTCGCCCTCGGCGTTCTTGTACTGATACACCCCGGGCTGGGTGGGTAAGGTGCGGATTTTCTGCTGAAGGTCCATAACCAAAGCTTATTAGCTGGCTTAGCTTCCGGGCTGACTGCCTGGTGCAGCTCTGTTTTGATGATAACTGGTTTGTAACCTCGGCGGCCTCGGCCGCGCCGGGCCGGCGTTTGCCCCCGGCCCGGGCAAGGTCTTGCGATTCACCATGCAAAATGTTGCCTGCCTAAGCACAAGCTCTCCGGAAGTAAGGTAAAAATTCTACGGCCTGCGACGCCTTTGCTCACCCGGCCATTGTCCGGCCGGGGCGCCACCCCGGGGTTTTACTGGAAGTCGTTGATTGGCTTACAATTAGATGTCTTTACTTGGCGCTGCGATTGGCAGCGCACGTGCTCAATCAGCAAACGACGGGACGCATAGGCCGTTCCCGCGCATGGAAGGAGTCTTCCTCATGAACCGGATTTTCCTCTCAGGCTTGTTGGCGTCCAGTCTGTTTCTGAGTATCGGCTGCGCCAGCAAGAAGTACGTCCGCAACGAAGTTACACCGACGGTCAACAAGGTCAACGAGCTCGACGATCTGACCGCCAAAAACAGCCGCGATATTAAGGACGTGGACGCGCGCGCCCAGCAAGGCATTCTGACGGTGAACAACAAGACGGCGGAAGTTGAGCAGAAAGCTCAGGCCGCCGGCCAGGCCGCCGACCAGGCGCAGCAGTCGGCCACCGCCGCCAGCAACCGCGTGACTTCGCTGGCCAACACCGTCGCCAATCTGGACAACTACCATCCCGTGGTCGAAACCTCGGTCCACTTCGCTTTCAACCGGGACAATCTGACCAGCAAGGCGAAATCCGCTCTGGACCAGCTCGGAGCCGAAATCCCCAATACCAAGAACTACATCATCACCGTGGAGGGTGGTGCGGACGCCATCGGCAGCCAGCAGTACAACTATGGCCTGAGCGACCGCCGCGCCGATTCCGTGATTCAGTACCTCGCCTCCAAGTACAACGTTCCGGCTCACAAGATTTACTTGATTGGCTTGGGCAAGGATAAGCCGGTGGCTACCAACAAAACCGCTGCCGGGCGCGCCAAGAACCGCCGCGTGGATATCCGCCTGATGACCAATACCGAAGGCCAGCAGCAACAGCAGCAGCCCGCGCCTTCTACCGGTCCGGCCAACTAAGTTTTCCCTCCTCCCCGGAGGACTTCGCCAACCAGGCCATCCGCATGGATGGCCTGTTTTTTTTTAGGCTCAGTAGTCGGTAGTCAGGAGTCAGCGAAATCCTTTGTGGCGCGGGCGCCCTCGCCCGAGGCCTTTGACTTTGCTCGCGAAACGACCGCCGGCCATCCCCATGGATGGCCTGTTTTTTTAGGCTCAGGAGTCGGTAGTCAGGAGTCGATAGTCAGGAGTCAGCGAAGTCCTTTGTGGCGCGGGCGCCCTCGCCCGCGGCCTTTGACTTTGCTCGCGAAATGACCGCCGGC
>DATGGJ010000479.1:0-4283 GCA_035308585.1 Terriglobales bacterium | reverse complement strand
ATGAAACACCTTCGCCGCGTCCTGGTTGGGGATGTCGCTGTGCCCGCCTCCCAAATATTTCCTCAGCTCGCGGGCTGCATAAATCGCCACCGGGAAAACGCCCCGCTGTAGCATCATGTGATGCGCCCGCATGCGCTCCTCCAGTTCCTCCAGCGCCTCTACTAGATCCTTGCCGTGAGCTTCCGCCAATGAGGGCGCTCCATAGCCGCCGCTCGGTTGCTGAAGCACATCCCCAATCTTGTTCAGCGCCTGGTCAACCCTGTGCTCCTCAAAAGCAGGTTTCATCTGATCTCCTTCTCAAGATGGCCTCTATGGAGCCAGACGCTCGCGGCGACAACACGGTTGCCAGTTTGAAAGCCGACCCCCTCATCGTGGTTCTCGGGCAACGGAATCTCTTCCCGAAGAACTTTGCCATGGCTACATGTGAGCAAGTGAATCGTGGTTCGGCGGCCGTAAGTGCGGCTGTCCATAAGTATTGCATGGATTATTTCAATCTAATAAACTATACGCTTTTACACGATTCATGGAGGATGGTTTGTCATTCGTTCGCTGGCTCCCGCTATTGCTCCTCCTCGGCGTGATCACATCCGCCGTTGCCCAGAACAGCTCCGCGAACGACTCCTACTTCGGCGCGTGGTTCGAACGCGTCTCCCGGACGCAGGCGGAGCAGCCCCACTGGATTACTCCGGTTTTCACCACCACGCCCCGGTTGGAGGAGGAGTTTCGCTACGATATAGGCTGGCAAAACACCACGAAAGGCGGCCTCGCCAGCTTTGGCAGCGGCAAGGGCCTGGAACTAATTCCCACCGAGCACACCGAAATCATCGTCAGCCCGCCATCTTATTTCTCTCACCAGAATCCCACCCTCCCCGACGGCTTTGGCGACACTTCCTTCCTCCTGAAATATCGCTTGGCCGCCGGCAACGAGGAAAACGGCAGCTACATCGTCACTGCTTTTCTGGGCGGCTCGATTCCTACGGGTTCCTACAGCAATGGAGCCGAGAACGCGGTGGTGACGCCTACTATCGCCCTGGGCAAGGGCTGGGGCGCTTTCGATGTGCAGAGCACGCTGGGTATCGCCGTGCCCGTGGGCGATATCGCCCGCCTGGGCACGCCCATCGCCTACAACGCCGCCTTCCAGTATCGTCTTCTAGGAAAATTATGGCCGGAATTGGAAGTGAATGGCGTTCTCTTTCACGACGGTAAGAACGACGGCCAGCAGCAGGTGTTTCTTTCCCCCGGCCTGGTTGTCGGCAAGATTCATCTTTGGCGGCGATTGGGCCTGACGGTGGGCGCGGGTGAGCAGATTGCGGTCACCCGCTTCCACACCTTCAACCACAACCGGGTTCTGAGCGTGCGCTTCCCCTTCTAGTGCAGATTGGGAAGCGGATGAAGTTGTAACGATATTGCCAGTTCCAGTCGTCCGCGGAATCAGCCCAAAGGGGCGTCATAGTAAAGCCCGGACGGAAGTCCTGGGTTAAGATGCCGCAACGGCCCCTAGTCTCCCGGGGACGGCACTATGAAACGAGCTAAAAAACTCACCCGCGATAACGGCGCCCTGCTCACCCCGCGCGAGGCCGCCCTGCAGCTGCGCATCAGCTTCCCCACCATCAAGCAGTGGATCTACAAAAAGAAGATCCGCAGCGTGCGCACCCCCGGCGGGCACCATCGCATTCCCCGGACAGAAGTGGACCGCCTGCTGTTCCGCACTCGCGGACACAATGAAACCATTCGCCAGGAGGTGCTGCGCCGCATCAGCGGCCGCAATCAACTGGTGGGTCGCATCGAGGAAGTGCGCATCAGCGGACTTATGGCGGAGGTGAAAATCTCCATCGGCGGACAGCGCATCACCTCCATCATCACCGCCAGCTCCGCCCGCGAAATGGGCCTCAAGGCGGGCCAGACCGCCGCCGCTCTCATCAAGGCCACCGAGGTCATGATCATCCGCGTTTAGAGGCTTTCGTTCTTCGCAGGAAGTTTTCCCGGTTGTTTCCACATCCGGGGCCTCAGCACCGAATCAGGCGGCCTGAAACCTTGAAACCTGTGAAACTTTGGAATCTCGCTTTTACTCCAGTTCCAGTGACACCAGCTTACCCTGCCCCGGCTGCGTCTGCCGGTAGTTCACCGCCACTTTGCGGCTGCTCCAGGAGCAGGAGAACTGGTCGGCTCCAATCACCACCAGGTGCTGGTAGTCGGAGGTAAGCATCTTCCAGCTCTTCGCTCCTTCCCGGATGGTGAGGGTGGCGGCGGGAGCGGACGAGCAATCCACCGCCGTCAAGGTGCCTTTAAGAAACAGGATCGGCCCGCTTTCGTCGGCGGAGGGCTGTGGCGTCGCCGTTATTGTTGCGGTTGCCGTCGGTGGCGAGGCCGGCGTGCTCGCGCCCACCAGCGACTGCGCTGGCGCCGCCATGGCCACTCTGGGGGCCTGCACTGCGGCGGCTTGTTGCGCGCTTCTCACTTCCGCCAGGCGTGCCAGGTTGAACCGTGCCGAGGCGGCGATTCCCGCGTCACTGCTGTTCTTCAGCCGCTCCAGGATTGCGGACGCCTGGTCCCAGTCGTGGGCATTCAGGCAGGCAAGCGCCAGATTGGAGATGTACATCTCGTTGCGCGGGCTCATGCGGATGGCCGTACTCAGGTGCTGCATGGACTCCGCCAACTGGCCGTTCCGCATTTCAGCCACCCCCAGCAGGTTGTAAGCGTCCGCGAACTGCGGATTGAGGTCGATGGCTGTTTTCAATTCTTTTTCCACGTTTTGGGCGTCTCCTCCCACCGCCCCGCCGCTGCGCTCGCGCAGTAACGCCACATAGTAGTGAACCCAGGGGTCATTGGAATTGAGCGCCGCGGCGCGGCTGAAGTATTGCGCCGCCTGGTCGTATTGCTTCTTGTACAGGCAGGCATATCCCAACCCGCGCTGCGCGGTGGCATTATTCGCATCCTGTTTCAGCACCTCTTGCAGCAGGGCAACACCCTGCTCCTGGCGGTCCTGCAGGTGCAAATCCGAGTCCCCCAGGATGGATTGAGCTTCCATCGGGGTCTTACTGCGAGTTTCAGATTTGTCAAATGGATTGCCGCAATTGTTCTGGCCTCAGAACACGCCCGTTGCAGGCGTTTCAACTATGTGCCTGAAAACACGCGCTCTCCGGGCCCTCAGCGGCCCAGCCCCGGGCACGAAAATGGGCAAAAAAAAGCCCGGGGCTTTTCAGCTCCGGGCCATTCTTCTGCAACCAGAAAACTCGGGGAGACCGCTGCTCGCGTCCGGAACTACGGCGTGGCTTGCGCCTGGATGTCGAGCACACCTGCGTAGCTGTCAGCGGGAAGCTGCGGCACTACGGTGGTGTCAATGTTGTATGCCAGGGTATCAGTCCGGCTGCTGGTGGTGTTGGTGTTGCCGGTGATCGTAGTGTTGCCGATCAGCATTCCGGAAGCAGCCGCATTGAAGGGACTGACGGTCGTGCAGGCCGTGAAGCCGCCCACCCCGTTCACCTGCACACCCACCGCCGAAGACGGTATGGTGGCGGTGCCGCCCGAGGTTGAGGTCAGCGCGCCGGTGGCGCTGGTGAAGTAGGCCCACACCGCAACGTTATTCCGGCCCGGCTTCAATACCCAGGCGGTGGTGACCGTGGAAGTGGTGCTGCCCGGGTTAGAAGCGGTGTTGGGTGCCAGCGTGAAATTCACCGTGGTTCCGGCACTCACCGTCACAGTTAAAGATTCATTTAGAGTGGCGTTTAACTGCACTTGGCCGGTGTTGGAATTTGCCGGTCCTGCTGCTGCCGCCGGAATGGTCAGCAGGGTGACCGCCACCGCTATCGCCAGCAGGCTGGCAAACAGATGAAAACGAGCCTTCATGGTCTCTCCTTGGTTTGGTACGGCATCTCTGTCCCGAGGGTTTGGGCCCTCTTGTCCAGGATCGGGACTACGTCCTGTTTTGGGACACGGCGCCCAGTATTGGACACCGCACCTGCTTAGTCCACATAACCAAGGTCATGAACCCCATCGGCGGTCACCCCTAGAGCTCTCACCGGACCAAGAATCAGCTTGCCAGAATATTGGCAAGTGTCAGCAAGATAATAGGTTACTACTTTCCTGCCGCTCGCCCTGCGGCTGTGGAAACCAGCTTGCCAGAGCTGCTGGCAGCCAGGGCGGCAGGTTGGCTGACGGCGTATAAGACGGGTGTCTGCTTCAGAGGCGAAAATCCAGCCTTTTCCATCCCCAGGCGTGCTTCTGGGTTACGCATAAAAGTCTGCCAGACAAACTCGCTGCGGGCGTTTTCCGCCATCAACAGG
>DATGGJ010000478.1:0-4350 GCA_035308585.1 Terriglobales bacterium | reverse complement strand
ACGCTGTAAACGCCCCAGTGGATGAACATGCCGAACTTGGCGTCGCGAAACCATTTCTGCTGCGGCGTGTCTCCAGAATTCGTCTGAGCCGGCGCCGGCGGCACGCACAACATAACCGCTGCGGCCACAAGGATCATGGGCAGAAATTTGGGCGTTCTCATTGTGGATAGGACGATACACCCATGCCTTTGCCGCCGGCAAAATTTTGTGGCGCGGGCGCCCCGCCCGCGAAACCTTCTTGAAATCTGCGAACACTTGAACTTTGAAACCTGGCTTTTCTCCCTGTTTGCGTGGCAGGTTTTGGTTTTGATTTTTTGTGGCGCGGTGGATTTGTTTTTGATTTTTGGAGCGCGGGCCGATAACGGGCGCCCCACTCAAGCCCGCTTTGGATTGAGTGGGAGTACAACCCGCTTTCATCGCACATTAGACCGGTACACCCAATTCGCCCGCGCTGGAGGTTGGGCCGCCATCCCACTGACTGCCGCCGGCCCGCTGTTCGCCTGCGCCACCACCCCGGCCACCACTGCGTGCTGTGGCGCCAGCGAACACGCCGGATCCGTAGCCGCGGCGTCACCCGCCAGCAGCAGCGCCTGGCAGCGGCAGCCGCCGAAATCCTGGCCGCGCCGCTCGCAGCCGCGGCAGGGTTCCGGCATCCACTCTTCTCCGCGGAAACGCTGGAAGGCCTCTGACTCCTCCCAGATCCGCCGCAGCGGCCAGACCGCAACGTTTTCAAAACGCATGCCCGGAATCACGCCCGCGGCATGGCAAGGCAAGGCGTCACCCGCGGGATTAATCAGCATCAGCTTGCGCCCCCAGCCGCCCATGCAGGGCTTGGGATACTTGCCGTAGTAGTCGGGCACGACGAAATCAATGCGCATGCGCCCCTTCAGCCGCTCCTGCGCCGTCTTCACCGTGGCCAGCGACCGCTCCAGTTGCCGCTCGCTGGGCAACAGCGCCGCCCGGTTCTCCAGCGCCCACCCGTAGTACTGCACGTTGGCGATTTCCAGTTTGTCGGCCTTGAGTTCCTCGGCCAGCGCGATCACCTGAGGCAGGCGTTCCAGGTTCTGCCGGTGCACCACCACGTTCATGGTGAAAGCCAGGTTGTGCTGGCGGATGCGCCGCGCCAGTTCCAGCTTGTAAGCATGCGCGCGGGCTCCGGCAATTTGGTCAGCAGTGGCCTCGTTCACATCCTGAAAACTGAGCTGGATGTGGTCCACCCCCGCCGCCACCAGCGCCCGCAGCCGGTCCTCATTCAGCCCAATCCCGGAGGTGATGAGATTGAGGTAGAGCCCGGCCTGGCGCGCCGCCGCCGCCAACTCCACCAGGTCGGCGCGGGCCAGCGGTTCCCCGCCGGTGAAGTCCACCTGCAGCACGCCCAGCGCCCCCGCCTGGCGAAACACCTCGCTCCACTGCGCGGTGGTAAGCTCCGCCGCGCGCTGCTTCATCTGCAGGGGATTGGAGCAGTAAACGCAGTGCAGCGGGCAGCGGTGGGTGAGTTCAGCGATGAGTGCCAGCGGCCCGGTCATTCGTAATCCACCGCCCGCCTCTCCCGCAGGCGTTCCAGAAACAGGGCGGTGTCCTCGGCGATGCGCTCCGGAGAGGAGGCAGAGAAGTCTTCCTGCAGCGCGCTCACAATTTCCGCGAAGGTATGTTGCCCGTCGCACCGCCGCAGAATTTTCAACCCCGGCGGGTTCAGGCGCATGGCGCCCTCGGGCATCAGCAGCGTGGATTCCTGCCCTTCCTGTTCGCTGATGCGGCAGCCACGCGCCAGGCGTGGCCGCGAAGTGGGAGCGGGACGGCTCACTTGCCCTCCGGCAGGGGGAAGGCGCCCGGCGGCGGCCAGCCCGGCTGCACGTAAGCAAAATAGAGCGCGTCCAGCTGCGCCCACAGAATGTCGCACTTGGCCCGCAGCGCGCCGCAGGCCAGCTCCTGCTGCCCGCGGCTTTCGGCGTGGCGCACCACCCAGTCCAGCGCGAAGCGCGCGTCCGCCGGGGCCTGCGACAGGCGCGCCTGGAAATAATCCAGCCCGCCGCTCAGCCAGGGATAATGCCTGCGCAGCGCATCCATGCGCAGCGCGATCAGGGTTCCGGAAAACAGCTCGGTCAGCGACGAAGCCACCGCCTCCACAAACGAGCGCTCGCTCACCAGCCGCAAATACCCGTCCACCGCGTATCTCACCGCCGGCAGAACCTCCGAACCCGCCACCACCCGCCCGCGCTCCAGCCCGGTGGCTTCCGCCAGCTTGATCCACTTTTCGATGCCGCCCATGCGTCCCTCTTCGCCATCATGGTCCACAATGCGCTTGCGCCAGGCGCGGCGGAATTCCGCGTCCTCGCTGCGCGCCAGGATCAGCGCGTCCTTGATGGGAATCCGGCTCTGGTAGTAGTAACGGTTGAGCGCCCAGGCCTGCAATTGCCCGCGCGTGAGCTTGCCTTCGTGCATCAGCAGGTGGAAGGGATGGCGATGGTGGTAGCGCTCCTCGCCTATCTGGCGCAGGCGCGCGATAAATTCATCCTGGCTCAGCAGAGGCGCGGTGGCGGCGCTGCTCACAACTCGAACTCCCAGCCGTCTTCGGCAATTTCCCAGCCGGCGGCGCGCGCCTGGCGGTGCTGCGGGCTGTCTTCATCCAGCATGGGATTGGTGTTGTTGATGTGAATATATATTTTGCGCGGCCCTTTGAGCGAAGCCAATCGTTCCAGGCTGCCCCCCGGGCCGCCCACCGGCAGGTGGCCCATCTCCCGCGCCCTGGGTCCGCCGCCGCGCGCCCTTGGCAGCTCATCGTCGGACCAGAAGGTGCCGTCCACGAGCGCCAGGTCGCACTCCAGCAGCGCCGCCCACAGTTCGTCGGTGATGGCGGGCAGAGCGGGCGCGAACAGCATCTTGCCGCCGCCGCCTTCCAGCACCAGCGCCAGCACGGCCTGCTCTTTGGCCAGTCGCCCGCGCTGGCTTTCGCCCACGTACCCAGGATACGACCCAGGCAGCGTGATGGCCCGGCAGCAAATGCCCGCCCCTTCACCGCTTTTCAATTCAAAAACAGCGCCGGGGCGTATCTCCCTCCAAGTTACCTGGCCAGGCACGCGCTCCAGCAGGCGAAAGAAGCTGTTGTCCCGGCTTACGACCTGGCGGATGGCGGCGGTGGAGAAAATGTTCAGGGGCTGGAACTCGCGCAGCAGCAGCAGTCCCAGCACGTTATCCAGGTCGCCGCTGCTGAGCACAATGCCGGAAATGGGGCTCTGCCGCGCCCCTGCCGCGGGGTGCAACTCCGGTGTGGCTTCAATTTGCGCGCGCAGGTCAGGAGAGGCGTTCAGCAGGAACCATGCTTTGCCGCCGGCGCTCACCGCCACCTGGGCCTGGCTGCGCGCTTTTCCGCGCAACGTGCCCTGGCGCAAGCCGTGGCAATTGGCACAGCCGCAGTTCCACTGCGGGAAACCTCCTCCCGCGGCGGAACCCAGCAATTTGACCCGCATTCGCGGATTATAGTTCGGCGTTTACGTAGGAATTGATCTCGCAGCTCAGGTTGATTTCTTCAAAAGTCGGGGTCACCCATTCCATTTTTCCGCTCCGGATAAGGCAAATTTGAAGAAGGCTGTGGGAACAGCAACTTCGCAATGGGTTAGAGTATACCTGAGAATCGCGGAGTTGTGAGCCCCGGAAAACCGTTGTGGGACCACGTGTTCGGCGATTAGGATAGGAGCAGAGTGCGCAAAATTCTGCGCTTTGGCGGTCCTCCCCAACCGCGGCAAAAGCGCCCAACGTCCCTGAAATCATCATGGTAGATATTCATTGCCACATCATTCCAGAAGTGGACGACGGCGCCTCCTCCTGGGAGATGGCGGTGGAAATGTGCGCCATGGCGGTGAACGACGGAATCGAGCACATCGTGGCCACCCCCCATGCCGATTTCCAGTATGCCTACCATCGCGAAGAACTGGCGGCGCGCCTGGAACGCCTGCAGCAACTCACCGGCGGCTCGCCCCGCCTGACCCTGGGATGCGATTTTCACCTTTCCTACGATAACCTCGAAGACGCCTTCGCCCATCCCCAGC
This sequence comes from Terriglobales bacterium, assembly GCA_035308585.1. Taxonomy (GTDB): domain Bacteria; phylum Acidobacteriota; class Terriglobia; order Terriglobales; family Acidobacteriaceae; genus JAICWP01. The sequence continues at coordinate 304 of DATGGJ010000478.1, read as the reverse complement.
GCTACACCATTGGTGAAACCGGCTACCTGCTGGTCGAATTCAGCGATTACTCGATACCCCAGCAAATCACGGGCGCGCTGCTGCGCCTTATCGAGATGGGAATCACGCCGGTGATCACCCATCCCGAGCGCAATCCGCTGCTGCAGCACAACCTGGACCGTCTGCTGGAATGGGTGGATGACGGCTGCCTGGTGCAGGTTACCGCCAATTCCCTGACTGGCTTCTGGGGTGAGCCGGCGCGGCGCAGCGCGCGTTCCCTGCTGGAACAGCAGGCCGTGCACGTGCTGGCCAGCGACGCCCATGA
>DATGGJ010000477.1:0-2196 GCA_035308585.1 Terriglobales bacterium | reverse complement strand
TGTGCGTGGCGGTGACGGTGATCGTAAGTTATGTCACCAAGCCGCGCTCGCCGGCGGAGCTGACCGGGCTGGTTTACGGGTTCACTCCCCTGCCCTCGGAGGCGCAGGTGGCGTTCTACAAGCGCCCTGCGTTCCTGGCGGTGGTGGTGGGAGTAGTGTTCGTGGCCTTTAACATCATGGTGTGGTAAACGCGATGCTCTCCGGCCGCTCCATCTCGATCTGGTTCTTCATCGGCCTTTGCCTGGTGGTGAATGGGGGGTTGATTTTTGCGGCCGGGCTTTACGAACTGGCGCATCCGCCGCAATATCCGGTAGTGCTTTTCAATCTTCACGCCAGCATCTGGTGGGGCGGGCTGCTGTTTCTCTTCGGCGTGTTCTATTGCTATCGTTTCTTTCCGGGCCGGGGAAAAAATGGAGGCGGCCGAACTGCGCCGGGGGAGGAAATACATGCCAAACAATCCTAAAAAATTGACCATGGGTGTGATTGTCGGGAACCGGGGTTTTTTCCCCGACCACCTGGCCAAGTCGGGGCGGGAAGAGATGATCAAGGCGCTCGAGCGCGCGGGCATGGACGCGGTTGTCCTCGATCCCCAACAAAGCAAACATGGAGCGGTCGAAACGCACGAGGAGGCGAAGCGCTGCGCCGCCCTCTTTCGCGCTCACGGCGACCGCCTGGACGGCATTATCGTCGCCCTGCCCAACTTCGGCGACGAGCGCGCCGTAGCCGATACCCTGCGCCTCTCCCGCCTGCAGGTTCCGGTGCTTATCCAGGCCACGCCCGACACGCCGGCGAAAATGACCATCGCCTTCCGGCGGGACAGCTTCTGCGGCAAGATGTCGGTGTGCAATAACCTGCGCCAGTACCGCATCCCCTATTCCCTGACCGCGCTGCACACCGTCAGCCCCGACACCGACGAATTCCGCAAAGACCTGGAGTGGTTTGCCGCCGTCTGCCGCGTGGTCAACGGGCTGAAGAACCTGCGCATCGGCAGTATTGGGGCGCGACCGGCGGCCTTCAACACCGTTCGCTACAGCGAGAAGGTGCTGGAGGCAAATGGCGTTTCCGTTGAGACGCTCGACCTTTCCGAAGTGCTGGGCCGAATCCAGCGCATGAAGGACAATGACGATGGCGTGCAAGCCAAGCTGGCCGCCATTCAGAAGTATGTAACCACATCCGGTGTGCCCGCCCCGGCCCTGCTCAAGATGGCGAAGCTGGCGGCGGTGATTGACCACTGGATGCAAGCCGCCGACTTGCAGATCAGCGCCGTGCAGTGCTGGACTTCGATTGAGGAAAACCTGGGCGTGGTGCCCTGCACCGTGATGAGCATGATGAGCAACGAACTGATGTCCAGCGCCTGCGAAGTGGACATTTGCGGCGTGCTCGCCATGCACGCGCTGCAGCTGGCTTCCGCCAGTCCTTCCGCCCTGCTCGACTGGAACAACAACTACGGCGGCGATCCCGATAAAGCGGTTTGCTTCCACTGCTCCAACCTGCCCAAGCACTTTTTCGCAGATGTAAGAATGGATTTCCAGGAAATCATCGCCGGTACGGTGGGCAAGGAGAACACCTTCGGCACCTGCGTGGGCCGGGTGCGGCCCAGTCCCATGACCTTTGCCCGCTTCTCCACCGACGATACCGCGGGCGTTATTCGCGGCTATGCCGGCGAAGGCCGCTTCACCGACGATCCGTTGAATACCTTTGGCGGAGCGGGCGTGGTCCAGATTCCCCGCATGCAGCAACTGCTGCACTACATCTGCGCTAATGGCTTCGAGCACCATGTAGCGGCCAGCCTCTCCACGGTTGCTTCTTCCGTTCAGGAGGCGGCCACACGTTACCTGGGCTGGCAGATGTACTGGCACAACCGGCCCGACGGAGGCTGCTGATCGCGGTTGTGGCGGGTATGGATTTTCGGCGCCTTGAGCGTGCGCGTTTCGCTGGTAGACAGTGAGCGCGGCCTGCTAGATTCGGACCTTGCCGAATACCCGCTGCATCGCCAGCGCAGCGACCCCGCATATGCAATTCGGGCCCAGGTCTTCACTAGAAGCATCACGCCGCGGGTAAAAAAATGAGAGGCAGGACTCGCGTCCTGCCCCAGTGACCCTCCGCGAAGAAGTCTTACTGGAGAGCGTTATTCGCACTGCAAGTGCCAGCGGTCAGGGTGCTGCCATTGGCGACCCAGCGGATCACCGCGTCTTC
>DATGGJ010000476.1:0-4516 GCA_035308585.1 Terriglobales bacterium | reverse complement strand
CCCTCACCTGCCTGCGCAAGGTTCCAAATCTGGGCGCAGTTTCCCAGAAAGTTGGCTTTGCTTGCGTGCAGGCTCTGGGCGTCATGGACTGCCCGGAGGCGGTTTCGCAGCTCACGCGCTTGCGTGCGCGCGTCAAGTACTCGGTGGCCAAGCGGCTGATCGAGAAGTCGTTGCAGCAGGCGGCGGAGCGCAGCGGCCTGAGCATCGAGGAAATCGAAGACATCTGCGTCGCGCGCTATGGCCTGGATCAACACGGAACTCGGGAAATCGCGTTGGGTGATGCCAAGGCCACTATCAGCCTGCGCGAGGACGGAGGCGTCGCCGTAGCCTGGCACAACACCGAAGGGAAACTGGTCAAGGCGGCGCCCGCCCACATCAAGAAAGCATTTTCCAAGGAAGTTAAAGGTGTGTCGAAGCTGGCCAAGGAACTGGAGGAAGCCCACACCGCGCAGCGCGTACGCCTGGAATCATCCCTGATGAGCGCGCGCCTGCTTCCCATGAAGCACTGGCAACACTACTTTCTTGAACATCCGCTGCTCGGCTTTCTGGGCCGCCGGCTGATCTGGGTTTTCAGCAACGCCCAGGGATGGGAGCGTTCCGGCCTGTGGTTGGGCACGCAAGTGTGCGACTGCGAAGGCAAGCCGCTGGAGCTCGCAAAAGCGGAGAAGGTCCGGCTGTGGCACCCGCTGTCATCCGATGCGAAGGAAGTTCAGCGGTGGCGCGAACGAACCTTCGCAGCCGGCGTACGGCAGCCCTTCCGGCAAGCGTTTCGTGAGTTCTACCAGATAACCGAAGATGAACGTGAACTCCGGGCGTACTCCAACCGCTTCGCCGGGGTGCTGATGCGGCAGCACCAGTTCGCCAGCCTGTGTCGGGAGCGCGGCTGGAACTACCGCCTGATGGGCAGCGGATTCGACGGCGGCAATGTGCCCAATAAGAAAATCGAGCCCTGGAAGATGCACGTGGAGTTCTACGTGGACCTGCCGGCGGATCGCGGCCCTGCGCTGCGCGAGTCAGGGCTGGGGGAACAATCGGGCTCAGGCATCAACCTGTTCATCACCTCCGACCAGGTGCGCTTCTACCGGGAGGGCAAAGAGATCGCGCTGGAGGAGGTTCCAGCCATCGTCTATTCGGAAGTGATGCGCGATGTGGACCTGTTCACCAGCGTGTGCGCCATGGGCGACGACGAAGGCTGGTCCGACCAGGGCGAACGCGGCATCGGTCTCTTCACCGAGAAAAACGACCCCAGCCAGCAATCGGCGCTGATCGCGCTTCGCGCCGACCTGCTCAGCCGCGTGCTGCCGCGTACCCCCATCGCGGACCGCTGCAAGATTGCGCAGGGAGTGCTTGAGGTTCGAGGCCAGCTGGGCACTTATCGCATTTTCCTGAACTGGGGAGTTGCCGTGCTGATGACCGAATCTAAGCCGCGCTGGCTGCGCATACCGCAGAAGGTTCTCAACGCCGTGGAACTCGGCCTGCAGGAGCTTCCCCTTGACCTGGATCATCGTACGGAAATGATATTGCGCAAGGCCTATGTTCTGGCCAACGACTGGGACATTGATTCTCCGGAGTTGGTGAAGCAACTGATGCCAAAATAGCGCTGTGGTGCTGAGCTGGCATTGCCCGTGCACCTTCGTAATTTTGAGCTTCTCTTCTCGCCCTCTACCATGGGCGAGAGGCACATTGATGTCGAGTACAGTGGTAGGAGAGAAGGCCATCTTTCCGGTGGCGCGGCGCTGGACCCGCCACAAACTGGATGTTCCCGTTCGGGTAATTGTCCACCTTGAAGACAAGAGCCGGGTGATCAGCGGACGGGGCAAGGAAATCAGTGAAGGCGGCATGGCCTTCTTTGCGGGTGTGGAACTGCACGTGGGGGACAAAATCGAGGTCGAATTCACCCCGCCCTACGGGGGACCGATTCGGGTGCAGGGGATCGTGCGGAACCGGCAGGGCTACAGCTACGGCGTGGAATTCTTTGCCGTGAACCAGGAGCAAGCCGCGGAACAGGACCGCCTGCGGGCCGCCCTCAACAGCGCCACGCTGGGCGGGTGATCCGCGCGCCGGCTAAGCGCGATCAGGAAACCATGTCGGCATTCAACTGCTGCGCCGCATTTTCCTCGGCGGTGCTTAGCGTAATGCGGGTGGCTCGCCGCATCTCGCGGGTCATGCCGTCCGCCAGTCGGTCGCCGGCCATGACCGAACCTGCCGCCAGGGTAAACCGCAGGGCATCGCTTGGATCTTCGAAATAGAGGATGACTTCTTTCGCCGCCATACTCGGTTGTGCTCCTCCCCATTGATGCGGCTAGCCGTGCGTTCCGGCTACCAAGTGTGCTTCCGATTTTCGTGGACTTGGGTGCCGAGGGGAAGTAATCCCCTTGGTTCAGGGGGGAATCTCTGTGGATTTTCGGGACCATATGGCGCATTTCGGGGGGCGCTTAGCCTGGGCTAAACTTTGGTGGACCTGGTCGGGATCGAACCGACGACCTCCCCGGCCAGCCGGGACGCGCTCACCCTTGGCGCTTCGAAGCTTCTATCAGCTCCTGGAGCGAACGATGCGACTTCCAGCTCTTTAGCTGTCGCTCTCGCTGTCGTGCCTCGGCTAGCGTGTCGCACCGCTCCTGATAGACCAAAACCCACGGCCCTCGACCGCGGGTTGAAACCGTCTGTCCGCGCTGGTGTTCGCCAACTCGAGAGCCGAGCCGTGTCGTGCAGCCAATATAGAATTTTCGCGTACTTTCACTCTGCAGGATATATACAGCAGCCATAAGCAAGGTTGGTGGACCTGGTCGGGATCGAACCGACGACCTCCCCGGCACGCCGGGGCGCCGCTCCCTTTTACACTTCGAGATATCTATCAGCTCCCGGCAAGCAAAGCAAGGTTGGTGGACCTGGTCGGGATCGAACCGACGACCTCTTCCATGCCATGGAAGCGCGCTCCCAGCTGCGCCACAGGCCCACGTGAGAGGAGGAACGCAAGGCGCGGCAGCCGCGCCTGCTATTTGATTGTCGCCCAGCCTATTGCCCTAGTCAAATGTCGCTCTCGCGACATAAGTCGGGCCTCTCCAAGCAGGTTACGGCTTTCCTGCTGAACCGCCCATGCTGATCAGTAGTTGCTAAATGCAACACCATGAAAAACCTCAACTTTCCTGCTTGACAGAGCTTCCGAGCCGGGCTAAGTTGCATCCCAAGTTTTGTGGGGTTTCACCAGCCGCCGTTCGGCTTTCCGCTTCACCAATAAATTCTGCTGCACGAGTCGCACATGCAACCGCGCTCCAGGCTTTTCGCCCTTGCTGTTTCCTTTGCTCTCTCCGTCGGACTCTGTCTTGCTGAGCAACCTGGGGATTTCCCCTCTCACGATCCGGTGACGGGGCCCAACATGGGCAAACTGTTGCGAAAAGCAACAGACGGGGATACCAGCGCCCAATTTCTGCTGGGCCGTGCGTATGAAACCGGCAATGGAGCGCCTGAGGATTACAACGAGGCGGCGCGCTGGTACCTGCAGGCGGCTAACCGAGGCAGCGCGGAAGCGCAAAACAACCTGGGCTCGCTCTACGTGCGCGGCCTGGGCGTGCCGGTGGACTACCAGCGGGCCAGCAGCTGGTTCCTGCGGGCGGCGGTGCAGCAGTACGCCCCCGCCGAATTCAATCTGGGGCTGCTGTATTCCCGCGGCATGGGCGTGCGCAAGGACGACGCCGAAGCTTTGCGCTGGTACCGTAAATCCGCCGAGCGCGGTTACGCGGTGGCCCAGAACAACCTGGGCATCTTTTACCGCGAAGGAAATGGCGTGCCTGAAGATTGCAGGCAGGCGCTGCAGTGGTTCAATAAAGCAGCCAAACAGGACCTGGCGGAGGCGGAATTTAACCTGGGAGCGCTTTACGAAAAGGGCTGTGACACCTCCCCGGACTACGGCGCGGCGGCGAAATGGTACACCCGTGCCGCCGAGCACGGCACGCCTGAGGCGCAGAATAACCTGGCCTACCTCTACCGCGAGGGCAAAGGAGTACCGGCCAGCGACGCCGAAGCCATCAAGTGGTTTCAGAGGGCCGCGGAACAGGACTTCCCTGCCGCTCAAGCCAACCTGGGCGTGATGTATCTGCACGGCCTGGGAGTACAGCGGGATACGGCAGCTGCATATATGTGGCTGACGCTGGCGGGCAACGCCGGCAAGCGGGTGCTGAGCCGTCTGCAAGTACCCATGGAAAAGCTGAGGGCGGCGCGTCACCGCGCCGAGGCCTGGCAGGCGCAGCATCACAATTCCTCGGGTTTGGCGGGAGTGGAGAATCCGGCAGCCTTCCTGCCCTGAGCCGTTGCTGATCCAGGCTTTTTTAAACATTTTTAGCGTCTGCGGGAATTCTGCTACTGCCACTTCTGCGCCCTGCCTCCTGGAAACCAGATTCGTTTTAGCCGCTGAAAATGCGGCTTTTCCCCTGGTTCGCCCTGGAGGCCATCTCCCGGCTGTCACCACGAGAAGTGACCTGAATCACCGCTCGCTTCCCTATTCGGAACTATAACTGGG
>DATGGJ010000475.1:0-4938 GCA_035308585.1 Terriglobales bacterium | reverse complement strand
AGAGCGTCGCTGAGCTGGCCGAAACTGCGCTGCTCGCGGGGCAGCTGCACCGCGCGCTCGGGCAGCGAAGAGAAGTAGGAATCAATGAACTCAACCAACTGATAGCCGAGGCGGCGGCGCGCGGCGGAATCCAGGGCGAAGGACATGCGCATTATTTTTTCAGAAAGAGCAGGCACAGCGCCAGCCGCCGGCCAAGAGGTTTGCACGGCACGCCTCACTACTGCGGCGGGTAAATGTAATGCCCAAGCGCAAAAGTTTGCGCTGCACCATCCTTGGGTAATTGACGGCTCTGGCGGCAAGCTCTAATTTAATCCTGCTGCTGGCATTCATACCTTATCTCCAATCCCGGTGTTCACGGTTTCGAACGGAATTCGCACAGGACGATTTCAATTGCAGGAGCTGCCCGTGTTCGCGCGCGCCTTGGAATTGACAACCCGGCCGGGGAAGCTGCGGGAGGTGATCCGCACCCTGCGGGAAACCGTCATTCCCATCCTGCAAGCGCAGCCCGGATTTGTGGAGGATTTTGTGCTGGCGGCGGATGCCGAGCCGGATCGGATCGTGATCCTGACCCTGTGGACGCGTCACGAGCACGCGGACTGGTTTCATCGCCGCCATTACAGCAAGCTCCGTCAGAAGCTGGAGCCGCTGCTGGAATTCGAGCCTGTCATCCGCACCTTCAATGTGGAAAACGGGCAGGCGCCCGCGGGGCGGGACGCCCGGCTGCCCTTGCGCCCTCGTGCCTCCTCCGCGTGAAGGGCCGCGGGGATTTACAATCATTTGTAATGTCCTCGCTGCTGTCCCGCTTAAATGAAGAAGTGGTTGTCTGCAGGCTCTGCCCGCGGCTGGTGGCCTACCGCGAGCAGGTGGCCCGCGAGAAGCGACGCGCCTACCGCGACTGCGAGTACTGGGGCAAGCCCGTGCCCGGCTTTGGCGATCCGCAGGGGCGCGTGCTTATTCTCGGTCTGGCGCCGGGCGCGCATGGCTCCAACCGCACTGGGCGGCCCTTCACCGGCGACGCCTCCGGCAACTTCATGTATCCCGTCCTGCACCGCGCCGGCTTCGCTTCCCAACCCGGCGCTACCGGCTGCAATGATGGCTTGCGGCTGAACAACGCTTACATTACCGCGGCGGTGCGCTGCGCGCCTCCACAGAACAAGCCGCTGCCGCAGGAGATCGCCAACTGCGCCATTTTCCTCGACCGCGAAATCGCGCTGCTTGAGAACGTACGCGTGGTGGTGGCGCTGGGGCGAATCGGATTTGATGCCTACTTGAATCACCTGAAGCGGCTGGGAATGCTCCGGAGCAAAAAGGAGTTCGTCTTCGGCCACGGAGCCCAGTACCAGATGCCGGATGGGCGAATCCTGCTTGCCTCCTACCATCCTTCCAACCAGAACACGCAGACAGGAAAGCTTACGCGGGAGATGTTCACAGAGATTTTCCGGCGCGCCGCCCGCCTCGCGGCTGGGACCGCAGCGCAGAAGGCGCAGAGGAAAGCGGTGGCGGGGTAATCGTCACCCGCCACCGCCAGCCTCCGGGTTTTCAGCGGAGTTGGGTAGCCGTCACCTGCAGCCGGAACTGACGAGCAGAACCCGGGTCATCCACGCTCCCAATGATTGCCGGTTTGCCGGGAGCTACCACAGTGCTGCCATTGATGCTGACCTGATGAACGCGCGACCGGTTCACAATCCTGGCCGAGTCAGGGAGATCAATGCTGCTGAGGTCGCTTCGGACGGTGAGCACGAGGTCACCGGCTTGTTCCTGCGCTCGGCACCAGATGCTGGTACCAACGTCCAGAAATTGAAATTGCGTAGCGTTGTCGGTGGCCACCGGCACGCGGGTGCCGATCTTGAGATCGCTTGTCCCGCCGGAATTGATGGTCATGGAATAGCGGTGGGAAGCCGTGGGTTTGTCGCCTTGCAGTTCGCTGACGGAAAAATCCAGGCGATAGGCGTGGGGCAGAGGCTCCTGGGCGGCCGAGGAGATGTCGGGCGCCGGGGCTTGAGCATACACCGGTAATGACAGGGCGAGCGCGAGTAAAGCGCTCAATGCGAAAGCTGTTCTGCGCATCAGAGTTTCTCCTTGCAGGGATGGTTGCTGGTTCCCCCGGGAGAGAACGGGCTGGGCGGTAATTATTGCGGCTGAAGATTAAGGCCGGTGGTGCCGTGTTAAGCCGGTTGGTCGAAGCCGATAAACACCGGCTCGGGCAGGAGCTGAATGTTGAAGGTGTCCGCCACGCGCTGCTGGATTTCGTTTTTCAGCGCGATGACCTCGGCGGCGGTGGCGCCGCCGCGATTCACAATGGCCAGGGCATGTTTGCGGGAAATGCCCACGCGCCCGCGGGTGTAGCCCTTGGCCAAACCGGAATGTTCCACCAGCCAGGCCGCTGAAACTTTGTGTTGCGCGCTCAGCGCCGGATAGCTTGGAACGTGCAGGCCCATGGCCTCCGCCCGCCCGCATAGTTGCTGGTGCTGCTGGGCGGTCAAAACAGGATTTTTGAAAAATGATCCCGCGCTGCGGCAATCCTCGTCGCCGGGAACGATGAGCATGGCCTTGCCGGCGCGAATGTGGCGCACCGCGTCCCGCACTTCAGCCAGGCTCGGCAAACGGCGGCGGCCGTTGAAGTATTTTTTCAGGTCGGCGTATTCGATTCGCGGCTGCCCGCCGCGAGTAAGCGCATAGCTCACGCGCAAGATGATGTAGCGCCCGCGCTCGCTGGTGTTAAAGAGGCTGGTGCGATAGGCGAAGCCACAGGCAGGGTTGCAAAGCTCGCGCAGTTGGCCGTCTTTCAAGTCCAGCGCCTGCACGCTCTCAATGGTTTCTGAAACCTCCTGGCCGTAGGCGCCCACGTTCTGCACCGGAGTGCCGCCCACGCTGCCGGGAATCCCGCTCAGGCACTCGACGCCGGCGCAGTTGCGGGCCACGGCGCGGCCCACGAACGAGTCCCACTCCTCGCCGGCGCCCACCTCAAAATTAATTTTTTCCCCTTCGTCGCGCTCTTCCATCCCGGTAATGCGGATGCGCAACACCAGCCCCGGCCAGCCGGCATCAGAGACCACCAGGTTGCTGCCGCCACCCAACACGAACAAGGGCAGGCCACGCTCGGCAGCCTGGTGAACCGCCTGCCGGACCTCCGCGGCCGAGCCCGCCTCTGCGAAAAAGCGCGCCGGGCCCCCCACTCCCAGGGTGGTCATCGGCGCCAGGGGCACGTTTTCGCGGACAAGCATGGAGGTGGCTCAATCATACAGCCAGCCTCTCGCAGAGTGGGCGGCCGATGCCGCCGTTTAACCGCCACTCTGTTCATTTCGCTGGTTCCTTTTGCGGTTCCGCCGGGTGCCGCTCTCGCGCCAACTCCATCCGTATTAAAATGAAATCAATCTCACCTAAGGAGCGGGAATGTACCCAGAATTGATGGTTTTGCCCATGCGCGAGGAATTGACGCGCCTGGGGGTTGAGGAATTGCGTAGCGCGGGCGAAGTGGAGCAAGCCCTGGCCAAGCCGGGCACCACCATGGTGGTGGTGAATTCGATTTGCGGCTGTGCGGCCGGCCGCATGCGTCCCGCGGTCCGCCTCGCCCTGCAGCACCAGGTGCGGCCCGACCAGAGCGTTACCGTGTTTGCCGGGCAGGACCGCGATGCCACCGAGCGCGCCCGGGAATTTTTCGAGGGCTATCCCCCCTCTTCTCCCTCCATTGGCTTGCTGCGCGACGGCAAGCTGGTGTACATGATGCAGCGCAGCGACATCGAGCAGCGCGAGGCGGAAGACATTGCGGCTGATCTGATGGCGGCATTTGATAAGTTCTGCGCCCAGGCGGCTTCGCGGTAGATGCTTTGTCAGGCCCGGCGAGCCCTTCGCCGGGCTTTTCGTTCCCCGGCCGGCTGACGCCCTGCTGCGCCATGCTGGAGGCGAGCTGCGCTCGCCCGGACAGGCGAGGGCGCCTCTCCCCACGTATTCTTGCTGGCGGAGCTGAGGGCGCCTTTCCCCGCACATTCTTGCAGGCTCCTCACTATTGAGTACCGACTCCTGACTACTGACTGCCGACTACCGTCTTTTCCAGCCAGTCCACCATGGCTTTCTTGTACCAGTGCCACTCGGGATGCGGTTCCCAGTGGTCCATGCCGTGGGGAGCGCCGGGAATGGTTATCAGGTCGCAGCGCGCTCCCACCTGCTTCATGCGGTCGCACATCTCCACCGACTGGTCGTAGGGCACGTCTTCATCCTTAGAACCGTGAATGAGCAGGAATGGCGGCATGTCCTTGCTCACGTACACCACCGGCGAGCCCTTGATGAGCAGGGGCGCGGTTTCCGCATTGACCTGCTTGATGCCAAACAACTCCAGCACTTCGTTGGGGAACGGTTTCCACTCCAGGGCCGCGGTGATGAAGTCGTGAATACCGTACAGGGAAACCACGGCCGCCACTCGCGAACCGGGCTGGTTGCGCGCGCCCACATAGGAAACCAGGTGCCCGCCGGCGGATTCGCCGATCAGCGCCATGCGTTTGGGATCAATCTTGTATTCGGCGGCATGGGCCTTTACGAAGCGGATGGCCTGCTCGACATCTTCGGCCGGGGCGGGGAACTGATACTGCGGCGCGAGCCGGTAGTTGATGCTGAACCAGGCAAAGCCGGCGTCGCTCAGCGGCTGGAAGATGTAAGTGATGTACTGCTGCTTGTTGCCCGCTACCCAGCCGCCGCCGTGCACCAGCACGGCCGAGGGGAAGGGTCCCGAGCCATCGGGGATGCTGGCGTCGAGCGTCAGGTCCACGCCGCCGGCGTGGCCGTAAACCACGTCTTTCAGCATGCGGGCGTGAGCGGCGAGCGAAACAAGTAACAATAAGGAGATTGTCAGGATGGAAGTGGTGGCTCTCATTTGAGCTGGTGGTTTCCTCAGAGGCTATAGCCCATCTGTTTCCAGCGACTTTTCCCGGATGGAGGTCCGGG
>DATGGJ010000474.1:0-2358 GCA_035308585.1 Terriglobales bacterium | reverse complement strand
TTAACGGTGAGCTGGCGCCTGGCCTGATCCACAGAAACGATTTCGCCCTGTAGCGGATAGCGCCCGTCCTTGGGTGCCGGCGCCGGCCGGGGACAGGCGGTGAGAATGGCCAGGCAAATAAGCAGGCTACCGAGGTTAATGTTCCGCCAGGTCATGGCAGGTGCATGGTAATCAGCATGGGGAGTGGATTCAAGTGCCGGCCGCCTTGCAAGAGCAGATTCCTCGCGGGCTGAAGCACGCTCGGAATAAATAGATAAGTGAGCCTTTCACCCGGCTCAAGACGGGTGCTTCTCCGCCAACTGAAAGCCGATTAACCGCGCCGACGGCAGCCCGAATCAGGGAAAGTCCGGCGCGCGGTAGGTTTCGCGTCCACCCATTACGGTAAGCAGCACCCTGGTATGGAGAATTTTTTCCGGGGGAACGGTCAGAATGTCTTGTGACAAGACGACAAAGTCCGCCAGCTTGCCGGGCGCGAGGGTGCCGCGAATATTCTCATCAAAACTGGCATAGGCGCCATCGCGGGTGAAGTGGCGCAGGGCGGCGGCGACCGAGATGCGATTCTGCGGATACCAGCCGCCCGGCGGGGTGCCCTGAGGCGTCATGCGGGTGACGGCACAGTAAATCGCCGGCAATACCTGGTCGGAAAAGACGGGCCAGTCGCTGCCGAATGCCTGGACTGCGCCAGCATCATCGAACTGCTTGAAGTCATCGGCGTGAGCGGCCCGCTTGGGCCCCAGAACCACGGCAAAATTCTGCAGGGTGGTGGCATCGGGGTTGGCGAACATGGCTTGCGTGGAAGCGATCACGCCCAGTTGGCGGAAGCGGGGCAGGTCAGCTGGAGCGGGCACTTCCACGTGCTCGATGCGATGGCGGCGGCCGGAGGTGCCATTGGTTTTTTCCGCGTAGGCGAAAGCGTCGAGCGCCATGTGGATGGCCTTGTCGCCGATGGCATGGAGCATTACCTGAAAGCCTTCCTGGTCGTAGAGAGCCACGGTGCGGTTGAGGTCATCCTGGTCCCAGAAGGGAATTCCGGTACCGCCTCCCACGTAGGGATCGAACATGGCAGCGGTCCTGGCGTCCACCGTGCCGTCGAGAAAGCCCTTGATGGAGCCGAATTTGAACAGGGGCCCGCGAAAGGCATCCCGGAGCCGACGGTAGTAGGCCAGATCGTCGGCGGTGAGGGGGCGCTGCAGCTTGTGATTTCTGGGGAATCCGCCTTCTTGAGGCAGAATCAGAGGCGCGAAGCGAAAGCGCAGCTTGATTTTGCCCGCCGCCAAGGCGCGCTCGAAGAGGGGCCAGTCGCGCATGTCCAGGACTGCATCCTGAACCGCAGTCAGGCCGTAGGAAGCGGCTTCATCCATGTGCTGGAGCAAGGACTGGTAGCGATCCTCGTCGGAGGGTGGAGGAATATGGCGGGTGAGCAGGCGCTGGGCGGCTTCCTTGAGTTCGCCGGTAGGCTCCCCATCCGGCTGACGCATGATGCGGCCGTTGGGGGGGTCGGGCGTGTTGCGGGTAATTCCTGCCAGGGCGAGAGCTTTGGAATTGGCCAAGCCCATGTGCCCATCTCGCTCGCCGACGTACACGGGGCGATCAGCCACGACGGCATCCAGGTATTTCTTGTCAGGTTTCTGAGCGGGAAATAAGGCGTAGCCCCAGCCGTTGCCAACAATCCAGGGCAGGGCGGGATGGCTGCCGGCAAATTCGGCGATGCGGCGCTGAAATTCCTGCGAGGTGGCGGCGTCCGCGAGGTCCACTTCATTGATGGAGGGCCCGGGGAAGTGCAGGTGGGAATCCTGAAATCCGGGGAGCACGAAAGCACCGTGAAGGTCAACCATCGCGGTGTCGGGGGAGGCCAGAGCGCGAATTTGACGATTGGAGCCGAGAGCGAGCAGTTGATCACCGCTTACGGCCAGGGCTTGGGCGCTGGGCCTGGCGCTGTCCCCGGTCCAGATGTTGCCATTGAGAAAAATGCGGTCGGCATGGGGCGCGGCCAGCAGAGGCAGAGAGAGCAAGGTGAGGAGAAGCAGAACGGCTGTTTTTCTAGCCATGTGACGGGTTTGCGAAAGCGCCAATCCTTTCCGGCGAGAACAATCTCCCGAACCGAATGGCACCTAATTTAAGACAGGAGCGGCGGAGGTGGCCAGTAAATCCGGGGAAGAAAAAACAACCGGCCCGGAGGACGGGTCTCCGGACCGGCGCAGGGTGAGTATGGGGAAATGCGTACCGGACGCCCCAAGCATGACCGGTGACAGCAGATTCCCCGTTTCGATGTCCGGGCTCAGCAGTTCTCCCAAGCGAGACGCGAGCGCGCGGAGCATCCCCGTCCCTGGTGGAGAAATCGCGAACTCAATTGCCTCC
>DATGGJ010000473.1:0-6545 GCA_035308585.1 Terriglobales bacterium | reverse complement strand
TACATCGTTCATGCCAGCTTGTTGCTGATTTTTCTGGGCGGCATCGTAGACGCGTTGTGGGGCTACCGCGGCTTCCTGGCGCTCACCAACGGGCAGCAGGCCAGCCAGATCCAGTTGCAGAACGGCGCCACCCGCGCGCTGCCCTTTGCCATCCGCTGCGACGGCGCCGGCCAGGAGAATTATTCTGACGGCACCCCCAAGCGCTGGTGGTCCAACCTGGTGGTGCTGCAGGACGGGCGCGAGGCCGAGCGCAAGCAGATTGTGGTCAACGACCCGCTGGTTTACGGCGGCATCCGCGTTTACCAGTCCAGCTACGGCTCCACCGGGCAGTTGGATAAAGTCATGCTGACGGCCACTCCCGCCAAAGGCTCGGGCGCGGCGCGCGACATTTCTCTGGGCCTGGACCAGAAGGCGCAGCTTGATCCGCAAACTTCGGTGCGCCTGGCGCGCTTCATCCCTGATTTCGTTATTCAGGACAACCAGATTTATGCCCGCTCCAATCAGCCGGACAATCCCGCCATCCAGCTGGAAGTGACTACACAGAAGGCGAAGGAGCCGGCGCTGGTCTGGATTTTTCCCCAGTTTCCCAACGTAGCCCACGACAGCAAGTCGCCCTACAGCTTCCAATTCCGCGACCTGCGCATGGGCTACTTCACCGGCCTGCAGGTCTCGCATGAGCCCGGGCAGTGGCTGGTGTGGGCAGGGTGCCTGGTGATGGCGCTGGGTCTGGCGACCGCGTTTTACCTGGTGCACGTCCGCTTCTGGGCGATGGTGGTGCGCGACGAGCGTGGCCGCCCGGCGCTGTGGATTGGCGGCTCCTGCAACAAAAATCGCCCCGCTTTCGAGGAGCGCTTCCGCCGCCTGCTGGAGGAAGTGCAAACGGAATTGAAACAGGAGTCACCGGCCCGCGCCTCCTCGCGCGAGGCCTCGCTGGCCAGCGTTTAAGGGAGGGAAATTATGGCTCGCACTCGCGTGGAACGGCAACCCGCAGCCTCCAGCAATCTCCTGGTGGTGCTGGTGGGGCTGGGTATCGCCTTCCTGCTGTTTATGGCGTTTCTGAATGTGGTGAAGAGCGGCAACCTGTTTACCGAGTCCAACCTGCTCTACGCCGCGCTCATTTTCTACGGCGGCGCCGGCGCCCTGTATCTGGGCTTTGGCGTGACCGGCACCGAACGGTACGTGCGCTATGCCTCGCTTGCCACCTGGGCGGGGCTGCTGGCCAATACGGCCGCCGTGGCGCACCGCTGGTATGTGGCCGGGCACCCGCCCTTTGCCAGCGTCTATGAAATGCTGCTCAGCTTCGTGTGGACCCTGGCGGCGCTGACCCTGGTGGCGGAGAAAAAGTTCGGGGTGAAGGTGATCGGCACGGTCACCATGCCGGTGGCCATTGTGGGGGTGGTGCTCATGCAGCTGCTGCGCACGGATGTTCATCCTCTGGTGCCGGCGCTGCAGTCCACCTGGCTGCACGTGCACGTCAGCCTGGCCATGCTGGCTTACGCCGCCTGCGCTCTCAGCTTCGCCCTGGCGCTGATGTTCCTGATCCAGGACAAGATGAAGACGGAAACCTTCCTCGCCGCCACCAGCCTGGCGGTGACCGCCGGCTACGTCGGTATTCTCACCCGCTTTGAACCCTGGGGCGGACTGAGCGTGGCGGCCTGGGACGCCGCCGAGAAGCAGGATATGTTTCTCTCCCGCGGGGTGCGCCTGTTCGTCACCATTCCCGACCTGGGATGGCTGTTCGGCCTGGTGGCCCTGGCCGTGGCCGCGCCTTTCGCTTTTTATCTACTGGCAGGGTGGCGTAACGATGACCGCTTCTTCGCCATCGCCAATCGCGCTGTGTTCGTGGGCATTCTGGCCCAGATATTGGCCCTGGCCGCGTTTCTTGCGCGCGCCAACGGCAGCTATCCCTCGCTGGACGCCGATGGCTTGTTTCCCACCAATTTGGCCGCCAGCCCCTTCATCCTTTCCGGCCTGGTGGGCGGCATCTTCATCTCGCTGCTCTACCTGCTGCTCTTGTGGCGGCGCGAAGATCTGGAACGCCTGCTGCCCAGCGCTGACGCCCTCGACCAGATCACCTACAAGACCATCGGGATCGCTTTTCCCCTGCTCACGCTGATGATTGCCGCGGGCGCTTATTGGGCCAACCGCACCTGGGGCGCGTATTGGAGCTGGGATCCGAAGGAAACCTGGGCGGCTATCACCTGGCTGGTTTATGCCGGGTATCTGCACATGCGCATTACCCGGGGATGGCGCGGCCGGCGCGCGGCTTATTTCGCCATCCTTGGCTTTGCCGTGGTCATGTTCACCTTCTTCGGCGTCACTTATCTGCTGCCTGGACTGCACGCCTATGCCTGATACGGAGAGCCACGCGGGACAGGGCACGGCGCAGGAACTTGCCGGCCGCGCCCCGGAACCAGGCGGCGATGCGCCGCGCCGTTCCGTGCGCATCAGCTGGGAAATCAAGGCGGTGCTGCCCGTCGCGGTGGTGCTGCTCAACGGCCTGGTGCTGTTCCTTCTGGCCACTGTTTCTCTGCAGCAAACCGAGCGTCATGCTGTGCTCCTGGTGGCCAGTTCCGGCGCGGTCGCCATCTGTGCGGTCATGATTCTGGTGCTCGCCGTCCTGATTCACCGGCCGGTCCGCGAGCTGCAAGAGAAGATCGCGCGCGTGGGCGGCGGCGACCTCGACGCCGAAGTCAGGTTCGCCCGGCGCAACGACGAAATCGGCGACCTGGGCCGCAATTTCAACCTGATGGTCCGCCAGTTGCGCGAAAGCCGGGATGAGATCCAGCGCCTGCACCAGACCCAGATGTCGCGCGCCGAACACCTGGCCACCATGGGCGAGCTGGCCGCCGGCCTGGCTCACGAAATCCGCAATCCGCTGGCCGGCATTGCCGGAGTAATCGAAATCATCGGCCGCGACTTGCCCGCCAGCAGTCCAGCCCGCGCCGTGGTCAAGGAAGTACGCCAGGAGGTGATGCAAATCAACCGCATCATCTCCGACCTGCTGGAGTGCGCCCGTCCCAAGCCGCCGGAAACGCGGCTCTCCGACCTCCATGCCACGGTCGAGCATGCCGTGATGTTCGCCCGGCAGCAGGCCCTTTCCAAGTCCATTGACGTCGAGTTCCGCCACCCTCCCCTGCCGCTGGAAGTGGAACACGACAGCAATCAGATCAACCAGGTGCTGCTCAATCTCCTGCTCAATTCCATCCAGTCCATTGACCACCGGGGGAAAATTACCGTCACGGTGGAACGGCACAACGCGCTCGCGGCTATCGCCGTAGCCGATACTGGGCGCGGCATCGCCCCCGAGCACCTGCCCCACATCTTCCGTCCCTTCTACACCACCAAGGGCAACGGCACCGGGTTGGGGCTGTCGCTGGCGCGCCGCATCGTGGAAGAGCACGGCGGGCGGGTAGAGGTAAGCAGCACCCTCGGCCAGGGCAGCACCTTCACCGTGTTTCTGCCACTGCGCCGCGCCTCCGCCCACGCCGCCGACTAGTTCCAGGCATTACACCTGTCCTCATTTCAGAAAATTAGCGGGCGAAGACCTGCCAAAAGAATAGGGCCAGGTTGCTGCAAGCCAGGTAACTGAATCAAGAACTTACACGCATGTTCGAAAAGGGAAGCTCATCCGCCGATGTGAAGGCCGCATTCGGTTTTGGCGAACCCCGGCCAGCGGCCTGCCCGCGCGCCCTCGTCCAGCAGGACGGCGCGAGTGCAGTGGGTGCAGCCGATGCTGGGATAACCGCGGTCGTGCAGTTCGTTATAAGGAACTTCGTTCCGCCGGATATAGTCCCAGATTTCGCCCGCCGTCCAATTGGCCAGGGGGTTGATCTTCACCAGGCCGAATTTTGCGTCCCACTCCAGCTTGCGCGCGCCCGCGCGGACAGCCGTCTGATCGCGGCGGATGGAGGTAATCCACCCCCGCAACTCCCCCAGTTTCCACCGCAGCGGCTCCACTTTGCGCATACCGCAGCACCGGTCGGGGTCGCGTGTCCACAGGGCTGCTCCGTAAGCGCGCTCCTGCTCTTCGGGCAAAAGCGCCGGATGCACCCTTTCGATGGTGATTGCATAGCGTTCTTCCACTTCCGCCATCAGCTTTTGCGTTTCAGGAAAAAGAAAACCGGTATCAACTGTGATCAGCCGAAAACGACGCTGGATGCGGGCCGCCATGTCTATGAGCGCCATGCCTTCCGGCCCAAAGGCGGAGACAAGCGCAACATCGTTTCCTAACCTGTCGAAGGCCCAGCGCAACGCTACTTCCGCGCTCCATGCCTCCGCGGCGGCTTGTACACTTTGTACTTCATCTTTCACGACATCAGCTCCCCGTGGTTCACTTCTCTGGCTTGAAGCAAGAATTGTTCGAGGTCGCGCGGCAGAACAGAGCGCTGGTGTGGTTCGGCGGCGTGCTGAACCACCTCGCCGACAATCAGGATGGCAGGCGATGGAAGCCGGGGCGCGCTGTGCAAGCCAGCAACCGTGGTTACTTGCCATTGCTGGGTTGGGGTTGTAGCCCGGGAAATCATGGCACAGGGAGTCTCGCCTGACAGGCCCGCATCGCGCAGCCGGCGCCCAATCGCGCCATAATTTTGGCCCGGCATGTAGATGGCCAGGGTGGCGGCGCAGCGCACAAACTCCCGCCAGCCGGTTTCTTCCTGGCTGCCGGCGCGATGCCCGGGGAGAAATACCAGTGCGCCTGACCCGCGGCGATGGG
This sequence comes from Terriglobales bacterium, assembly GCA_035308585.1. Taxonomy (GTDB): domain Bacteria; phylum Acidobacteriota; class Terriglobia; order Terriglobales; family Acidobacteriaceae; genus JAICWP01. The sequence goes on along the minus strand of DATGGJ010000473.1, from coordinate 1,831 downwards.
TGAGCGGGATTGCCGCCGCCGCCGCCGCCCCCAATGCCGCGGTAATTCCCGGAACAACCTCATAGGGAATTCCTGCCGCCGCCAGCGCCTCCATCTCCTCTCCTGCGCGGCCGAAAATCAGAGGATCGCCACCCTTCAGACGAACCACTCGTTGCCCCGCCACCGCCAGGCCCGCCATCAGGAAATTAATTTCCTGTTGCGTGACCCTTTTTTTGCCGCACCGCTTGCCGACGTTGTGCAACTGGGCGGTGGGACTGGCCAGCCGCAGAATCTCCGGCGTGACCAGCTCATCGTGCAGCACCGCATCCGCGCTACCCAGCAGCCGGACGGCTTTCACGGTCAGCAACTCCGGATCCCCCGGCCCCGCTCCCACCAGATAAACCTTGCCTTTCATGATTGTTCCCTTTCCACAACGGGTATCGCCTGGGCGGCACTGAATTCCTGGCGCCTTATGAGCGATTCCAGCCGTTCGCGTTTGCGCTCCGCAGGCAAATCGCTGCCCAGCACCTCGCGCCTGTTCTTTCCCAACTGCGCCACCCATGCCGCGTAGCCGGGACCAAACTGCTCTTCCAGTTCTTTCCTGATCCGCTGGGCCAGCAGCGGGCTTTGCCCGGCGGTGGAAATGGCAATCTGCAGGTCGCCGCGCCGCACCACGGCCGGGTAAAAGAAGTCGCATAATTCGGGAACGTCCACCACGTTGCACAGAATTCGCCGGCGCCGCGCCTCGCTGAAAATAAGTTCATTCAGCCGTCGCGACGCCGTGGCGGCAATCACCAGAAACGCGTCTTTCAGATCGGTGGGACGAAAGCGACGCTCCTCCAGACGAATTTCGCCCGCCTCGGCCCAGCCCCGTACCCGCTCACTCGCCTGCAGGGCAATCACGTGGATGCGCGCTCCCGTCTCCCGCAGGGAGCCGATTTTGCTTTCGCCCACGGCGCCGGCACCCACCACCAGCACCCGGCGGCCGGCCAGCTTGAGGAACATGGGAAACAATCGCTCCACCTAGCCCTCCACCCCGTGCGGCACGCGTCCCGGCGAAAGGTCGCGCGCCACCGCTTCCACCAGCTCGCCGGCAAGAAACTCGCGCAGTTGCTCTTCGCTGTGCCGGGCGAAGAACTGGCGCAGGCTTTCGCCGCGGTATCGCTGCTCCAGGTAGCGGCGCAGCAGCCGCTCCATCGCATCCGGCACCTCGCTCGCCGCGCAGCGATATCCGACAGGCCGGGCCAGCGCCTGATGGCGGCCCACGGCGCCCCCCAGGCAAAAGTAGTACGCATCCACCAGGCGGCCGCCCGCCTTCATCTTTTTGCCCTCGATGCCGATGTCCGCAATCCAGTGCTGGCCGCAACTGTTGGGGCAGCCGGTGACGTGCAGCTTCAGTTCCTGATCGAATTGCGGTAGCCGCTCTTCCATCTCCTCAACCAGCCAGCGCGCGAAGCCCTTGGTTTCGGTGATCGCCAGCTTGCAGAACTCGGTTCCGCTGCAGGCGATGGCGCCGCGCCAGAAGGCGGATCCGCCAACCCGCAGCCCTATGCCCTCCAGTTCCCGCGCCAGGCCTGCCGTGTTCGCCCGCGGCACGTTAACGATCACCAGGTTCTGCATGCCGGTGGTGCGCAGCTCACCGCCGGCGAAGCGCTCGGCCAGGTCGGCGGCGGTGCGCATCTGGCCCGCGCTAATGCGGCCGCGCAACACGGCTGCTCCCACATAGCAGTAGTCTTTCTGTTTCTGGGAATGGATTCCTGCGTGATCGCGGTACACGTCGTCGGGCGGGTCTTCGGCGGCCGCGGGATCGAGCCGGAACCCTATTCTCTGCTCCAGTTGCTCCAGGAAGTAC
>DATGGJ010000472.1:0-5155 GCA_035308585.1 Terriglobales bacterium | reverse complement strand
AACTGTTCGGGCAGGCCTTCCGCCGAACCGGCGAGGGCTTCCTCGAGGGCCGCTGTTGTGGGGTAGAGTTCGTGAAAGGTGACCAGCGTCTTGCCGGCATTTTCTTCGAATGTCACCGTGGTCACTGCGCCCTGATCGCTCTCTTCGTTCGTCCAGACGATGCGCTTGTGTGGCGTCACTTCTTTGTACGTGCCGAAGAACGCCATCGGTTGGTCGAAGGCCGGATGGCGGAACACGAAGCGATACCCGCCCCCGGTGCGCACATCCATGTCGCATGAGACCAGCGACATGCCCGCCGACTTCGGAACCCACCAACGCTTGAACAATTCTGGTTTGCTCCACGCTTCGAAGACGATGTACGCCGGGGCATCGAACGTTCGCGTCACGACGAGTTCGCGGTCGGACTTGCGTTCCACGGCGGTGCGGTTCATGGCGGCGGGACTACCTTCTTTTCCTTCGGGCATCTGCCTTCTCCTTTGATTTTAAGTGCTCGACAATCTTGTCCAGCTCGTCGAAGCGTGCGCTCCAGAGTTGGCGGTGCCGCTCGATCCAGGCGGCCTCTTCTTCCAGCCCCCGCATGGCAAGCCTGCAGGTTCTGACGCGCCCGGCCTTTTCAGTAGTGACGAGCGCCGCCCGCTCCAACACGGCAACATGCTTCTTCATGCCCGTTAGGGTCATATGGAACTTTCCGGCGAGGTCCGTGATAGAAGCGTCGGCGCGGCTGAGTTGCTCCAGCACGCCGCGCCGGGTCGCGTCCGACAGCGCGGCGAACGAAGCGTCGAGGCGGGTATCGTTATACTGAACCATATGGTTCAGTATATAACACCGCCGGGCGGGATGCAAGGGGAGGCCGAGCGCAAGATGCATACCCGGCCAATTCACTCCTGGGCGCCCCTTAGCGGTGTGAGCGGCGAAGTGAACGGGCCACGTGCGCATTCTCTTCCCCAGTCAAGAAAACAGGACAGATAGGGAACGAAAAACGGGCTTGTGTTCAAGAATGGAGTAGCTCCCGGTTGGTCGTCGATTGGGAAGTTGACTTGGGAATAGCCCGTCATCGCCACAATGTCGAATTGAACCCTGGCAAATCCCGGTAGGCATAACGCAGCGAGCAACCCCTCATGCACTCGCACCTTGTTTGTGCTGCGCGGCGGTGGGCCGTGGCAAATGCTCCCACAGTCCGCGACCCGCGAGAATGACGGAGAAGAGCGCGGTGACGCCGAGCGCGAGGAGTGTCCAGATAAAGAAGAAGGCTCCGCCTGACTTGGCGATCGCCCCGCCGACTCCTGCCCCCTTCATGTGGACGACGGGGACGACCGACCCAAGGAGCGACCCGAGCAGGATGATGACGTACCCCGATCGCCGTTCGGCCAGCACCAACGTTCCATACAGCCAGACGACTAAGATCGGCACCGCAATGAGGTTCGAAAGGGTTCCCGGTTCCATCCCGCGCACGATGTCGTCGGTCAGATGAAACGTCAGGAAGAGGATCGAAAGGAGAGACGCGATGGTTAGCATAAGGTTGTGTCTCATTGGATATTCTCCTTCTTAAACTGGAGCGCCCTGAACTTGTATGCGCGGAGGATAGCACTTTCTGGAAGGGGTGAGCGTGCCCCTGCTCGTCAGCGAGGTTTCATCACGGGGGGATTATTTTGGCGAATATTGCTTTTTAACACCAACCAATATGCAATCGTCGGGAGGCGTCCTGTTGATCCCTCACACGATTAAGGGGCCGGATGGTCGGCAATCCGGAAGTCGGGACCAAAGTGACTGCTGCTGCAGCGGATTTATGCTATAGGTTCTACAGCCAGGCAGTTGCTTAACGACAGTTTTAACTACCAGCCATCATCCTCATCAGGGTGCTACTATCCCACTAAATGGCACTGGTTGAAGCCCGCAATCTGGTCAAAATCTTCCCCCTGGGAGAATCCATCTTCGGCGGCGGGGCGCAGGGCGAAGTGCGCGCTGTGGATGGGGTGTCGCTGCAAATCGAAGCCGGCGAAACACTGGGCGTGGTGGGCGAATCGGGCTCAGGCAAAAGCACGCTGGGGCGGCTCATCCTGCGCCTGATCGAGCCCACTTCGGGCAGCGTGCGCTTTGCGGGGCAGGAGGTGTTGCGGGTCGGCGGCGCGGAATTGCGGCGGCTGCGCCGCGACATGCAGATCATTTTCCAGGATCCATTCGGGTCGCTTGATCCCCGCATGAGGGTGGGTGAAATCATTGCCGAGCCCCTGCTGGTGCACAACAGCACCGGCCGGCGCGAGCGCCGCCAGCGGGTCAACGAGTTGCTGCGCTCGGTGGGGCTGGAGGAATCGGCGGCCGAACGCCATCCTCATGAGTTCAGCGGCGGGCAGCGCCAGCGCATCGGCATCGCTCGCGCCCTCGCGCTCCGGCCTAAGTTCATCGTGGCCGACGAGCCGGTCTCAGCCCTCGACGTCAGTGTAGGCGCGCAGATCGTCAACCTGCTCGCCCGGTTGCAGCGCGAATTCGGCCTCACCTACCTCTTCATTTCCCATTCCATGCCGGTGGTGCGCTACCTGGCCACTCGAATCGCCGTCATGTACCGGGGCAAAATCGTGGAAAGCGGTCCCACCGAGCAAATTGTCACCAGCCCCGCACACCCCTACACCCGCAGCCTGCTCCAGGCCACGCCGGAAATGGAAGGGGCACTCAGCAATCAGCAGTCAGCACTCAGCCCCTGAAGTGTTCAGCCGGAATTATTCGGGCGTCATGCTGAGGGGGCCCCAAGCATCACGGGCTGAATGCTGATTGCTGAATGCTGCCTTCCACGACTGTTGCCCTTCCCCTCGCCCGCAGCTAGAATCCGAGCTTCGCGCGGAAGGAGCATTGCTCATGAGTTCCATGCCTGCCGCAGCCCCGCAAACCGCGCCGACCCCATTGTCGGAAGCGCAACGCCTGGTCAACACCTTCGTTGCGCCCAGCAAGACCTTCAGCGACCTGCGGCGCAACTCCCGCTGGTGGGTGCCCTGGCTCGTGATCGCCATAGCTTCGGTGGCTTTCATTGTCGTAGTTGACCAGAAGGTGGGCTTCGACCAGGTGGCGCACAACGTCATTGCCAGCTCTTCGCGAGTGGAGCAGATCGAGCAACTGCCGCCCGACCAGCGCGCCCAGCGCTATACCAGCGTCGCCAGGTTTACCCGCATCATGGCCTATGCCAGCCCGCTGACCGGGCTTCTGATTTATCTGATTATTGCGGCCGTGCTGATGGGCACCTTCCGCTTTGGCGCGGGCGCGGATATCGGGTTCAAAACTTCGCTGGCCATCGTCATGTATGGCGTTCTTCCCTTCGTGATCGCCGCTCTGCTGGGCATCCTCTCGCTCAGCGCCGGAGCTAATCCCGAAGCCTTCAACATTAATAATCCCGTGGCCAGTAATCCTGCTTACTTCATGGACATGGCCAGCAACAAGTTTTTCTATACTCTGGCTACCGCGCTGGATGTGTTCACCATCTGGAGCATCGTGCTGATGGCCATCGGCTTTGCCCGCAACAGCAAGCTGCGCGTGGCCACCACCTTTACCGTGATTGCCAGCTGGTACCTGCTGTGGAAGCTGCTGGCCGCCGGCCTCGCGCTGCTCTCCTGACCCACCGGGGTGTGACTGCAATCACAGACTCCCCTCCCTTGCCGCTCCCATAATTCGCCACAGCTTGGGGGTGCGCTCATGGTGCGCCGTTCCGCAGCTGTTCTCCTTTTCCTGCTCTCTCCGTTTCTGATGTCCGCCGCACAACCGCAACCGGCGTCCAGCACTACCGCCAAGTGCGTCGAGTGCCACAGCAAACTCACGCCCAACATCGTTTCCGACTGGAAACTGAGCCGCCACAGCCAACTCGACGTGGGCTGCGAAGCCTGCCACGGCGACCAGCACACCTCCGCCGCCGATGTGGCCAAAGTAAAAATTCCCACTCCCGAGACCTGCGGCGCCTGTCATGAGGCCCAGGTGGCGCAGTTCAAGAAGGGTAAGCATGCCTTCGCATGGGCGGCCATGAACGCCATGCCCACCATCCATTACCAGCCCATGGCGCTAATCGAGGGCATGAAGGGCTGCGGCGCCTGCCATAAAGTGGGGCTGAAAACCGACAAAGAGATCACCGATCTGCGCGCCCAGGGCAACACCTTCGGCATCGCCTCCTGCGACGCCTGCCATACGCGCCACACTTTTTCGGTCGCCGAGGCCCGCCAGCCGCAGGCGTGTGAAACCTGCCACATGGGTTTCGACCACCCGCAGTGGGAGATGTATTCCTCCTCCAAGCATGGCGTTCGCTCCGAACTGAAGCAGCTGAAAGTGCTCACCGAAACCTCCGCCGCTCCCACCTGCCAGACCTGCCACATGCAGCAGGGCAATCACGAAGTGCGCACGGCCTGGGGCTTCCTGGCGGTGCGCCTGCCCATGCCCGAGGACAAGCAGTGGGCAGCGGACCGCGCCATCATTCTGCAGGCCCTGGGCGTGCTCGATCCCAGCGGCAAGCCCACCGCACGCCTGGACGTGGTCAAAGCTGCCGACCTCGCCCGGCTCACCCAGGAAGACTGGCAGCGTGAGCGCGACAAAATGTTGAAAACTTGCGAGCAGTGCCATTCCATCAACTTCGCTCGCCGCCAGTTGGAACTGGGCGACGACATCATCAAGAACGCCGACCACCTTATGGCTGAGGGCATCCGCACCGTCGCCGGTCTCTACCAGGACGGCACTCTCCCCAAGCCCAAGAACTACGCCTACGCGTTTCCCGATCTGCTCACCTTCTACGACGCGCCCCACGAAGTCGAGCAGAAGCTGTTTGTCATGTTCCTGGAGCACCGTATGCGCACCTTCCAGGGAACCTTTCATGCCAGCCCCGATTACGCGCTGTGGTACGGCTGGAACGAAATGCAGCAAGACCTGACTCAAATCAAGGAACTGGCGGCGCAGATGCGGCGGGAACAGGGCAAAAAACGCGTAGCGCCGAAAACCCCCGGTGCCAGGCCGTAGTCGGCACTCTAGAAAACCTGAAGGTGACTCCAGTTAGAACTGTCATGCTGAGCGGAGCCCGGCTGATCCCGCTTTAAACTGCATCTTCCGCCCCTTTCTTGACACTTCTGCGCACCCGCCGATATGCTAAATATTGCTTCCGCAAGAACTTGCGCCGCTTGCTGAACGGCTGGCA
>DATGGJ010000471.1:0-5913 GCA_035308585.1 Terriglobales bacterium | reverse complement strand
GTTGGTGCCGTGCGCGGAGTCCGGGATGAGAATTTTCTTGCGCGGATTCCCTTGCTTTTGCAGAAAGGCTCGTAGCAACAGGATGCCAGTGAGCTCGCCGTGAGCGCCGGCCGCGGGCTGCAGCGTGATGGCTTGCATGCCGGTAATTTCCAGCAGGCAGTCGGTTAACGTCTTCAGGATGCGCAGCGCACCCTGGGAAATGCGCTCGGGCTGGTAGGGATGGCCGTTGGCCAGGCCTTCAAAGCGGGACACCGCCTCGTTCACCCGCGGGTTGTACTTCATGGTGCAGGACCCCAGCGGGTACATGCCCAGATCAATGGCGTAGTTCCAGGTGGAAAGGCGAGTGAAGTGGCGGATGATTTCGATTTCGCTGACCTCGGGCATGTGGTCCAGGTCGGCGCGCTCGGCTCCCCCCAGAAGTTCGGCAGCATCCACATCGGGAACATCCAGCGGCGGCAGCTTCCATGCGGCCTTTCCCGGCGAAGACTTCTCGAAGATTAGTCCTTCGTTCTGGTTGACGTGGCGCGTGGCTTTCTTGACCTGGCTCACCGCACCACCTCCGGTTCCGGTTCAGGGCGGTGTTTGCCCGCCGTTTCCGCCCGCGCCAGCGCGGCGGCCACCGCATCCATGGAAGCGCGGGTGGTGGTCTCGGTGCAGCACCACAAAGCGGCGTTGCCCAGTTCGGGATAGAACTTCTTCAGCGGAAAACCGCCGACAATGTTCTCCTCCAGCAGGCGGCTGTTGATGACGTAAGGATCTTCCGGGGTCTGCAGGACAAACTCGTTGAAACGCGGCGCATCGGCGAAAAGCACGCGTCCGTGGCGGCCAAAATGCTGGCAGGCGTAGGCGGTCTTGGCCAGATTCTGCCGGGCCAGTTCCCTCAGCCCTTCGCGGCCGTAGACGGTCATGAATACGTTGGCCATCAGCGCAATCAGGGCCTGGTTGGTGCAGATGTTGGAAGTGGCCTTCTCGCGGCGGATGTGCTGCTCGCGCGTGGCCAGGGTGAGCACGTAGCCGCGCTTGCCGTGCTTATCGCGCGTCTCTCCCACCAGGCGGCCGGGCATTTGGCGCACGTACTTTTCGCGGGTGGCAATCACCCCGGCATAGGGGCCGCCAAAGCCCAGGGGCACGCCGAAAGACTGCGCCTCCATGGCGACGATGTCGGCCTCGGCGGGAGGTTTCACAATGCCCAGCGCAACCGCTTCCGCAATGGCCACCACCAAGAGTGCTCCTTGGCTGCGGGCCAGATCGGCGAGTGCGGGGATGTCTTCAATAGCGCCGAAAAAGTTGGGCGACTGTACCACGATGCAGGCGCAATCGTCGCCCAAGGCCTTCTCCAGCTCAGCCATCTTCACCCGGCCGTTCTCGCCGAAACCGACGGTGGTGAGCGGCATGTCCTGATGCTGACCGTAGGTGGCCAGCACCTCGCGGTATTCGGGATGCACGCTGCGGGCGATGATTACGCTGCGACGGCCGCTTACACGCATGGCCATCATGGCGGCCTCGGCGGTGGCGGTGGAACCGTCGTACATGGAGGCGTTAGCCACCTCCATGCCGGTGAGCTCGCAGATCATGGTCTGGAATTCGAAGATGGACTGCAGCGTACCCTGGGAAATCTCCGCCTGGTACGGCGTATAAGCGGTAAGAAACTCGCCTCGCGAAATAATGGTGTCAATCACGACCGGACGATAGTGGTGGTAGGCGCCGGCCCCGAGAAAGCTGGGCAGGCCTTTGCCGTTCTCGCGTGAGCACTTCTGGAACCACTCCAGGATTTCCGGTTCCGACATCTGCCGCGGCAGGCGCAGCTCGCGATTCAGGCGGTATTCAGCGGGGATAGGAGCGAACAGGTCGTCAATGGAGCGCGCTCCAAGAGCGCGCAGCATCGCCTCGCGGTCCGCCGGCGATTTAGGAAGATAGCGCATGAGTTAATTGAGTAATTGAGTAATTTGGTAATTGTGTAATTTAAAATTTTCGTCCACTGCCAGTGCGGTCCAGCTAAGCGCTTTACAAATTACTCAATTACACAATTACCCGACTACTCAATTCTAATGCGTCTCTTCGGCTACGAACTTTTCGTAATCGTCAGCCGAGAGCAGCGCGTTCAATTCCTTGGGATCTTTCAACTTCAGCTTGAGCATCCAGGCTCCATGGGCGTCGGAGTTGATCTTCTCCGGCGCGGTGGCCAGGTCCTGGTTGACTTCGGTGACGGTGCCGGAGGCGGGCGCGTAAAGGTCGGAAACCGCTTTCACCGACTCGACGGTGCCGAAAGTGTTGCCGGCGGTCAGTTCAGAGCCAACCTTGGGCAACTCAACGAAAACAATGTCGCCCAGCGATTCCTGGGCATAGTTGGTAATGCCTACGGTGGCGGTGCCGCCATCCGGCTTAATCCACTCGTGCTCTTTGGTGTATTTGAAATCCTTGGGATAGGCCATGCGATCCTTCGTACCCCTTCGTGTTCTTTGCGGTTAAGCTTTTGCCTTCGGACGCTTGTAGAAGGGCGTGGGCACCACCTTGGCGCCAACTCCCTGCCCGCGAATCTCCACCTTCAAGGGCGTGCCCAGCTCGGCCAGACGGGGCGGCACATAGGCCAGAGCTATGTTCTTTTTCAAGAACGGCGCATGGGAGCCGCTGGTCACGCAGCCAACTTCCCTGCCGGCCTGGTCCAGAACTTTATAGCCGTCGCGGCCGATGCCGCGCTCCACCATCTCCAGGCCGACCAGGGTGCGCTTCACGCCCTCAGCCCGGGCTCTCTCCAGCGCCCCGCGGCCGACGAACTCGCCCTTCTCCATCTTACAGAATCGGTCCAGCCCTGCCTCCCAAACATTGATGGTTTCGGAAATTTCGTGTCCGTAAAGGGGAAGGCGGCCTTCCAGGCGCAGGGTGTTGCGGGCGCCGAGGCCGCAGGGGAGCGCGTTGAATTCTTTGCCGGCCTCAAGAACTTCGTTCCAGACGCGGACGCTGGTGAGCTCGTCGGCGGGCACGTAGATTTCAAAGCCGTCTTCCGCGGTGTAGCCGGTGCGGGCGATCAGAGTATTTTTCAGGCCGCACACCGTGCCATGCGTAAACCAGTAGAACTTGACCGCTCCCAAGTTGGCGTCAGTCAGCTTCTGCAGCAGTTCCTGGCCTTTCGGCCCCTGGATGGCGATCTGGGTAAAGTCGTCACTCAGGTTCTCGGCGGTGCAATGGAAGCCGCGGACATTGTCGCGCACCCAGTTGAAATCCTTTTCGCGGGTACCGGCATTGATGACCAGCAGGAATTCGCGCTCCCCCAGGCGGTGCACGATGACGTCGTCCACGAAGGTGCCCTGGGGATAGAGCAGGGCGGAGTACTGAGCCTGACCGATGGCCAAGCGCGAGGCATCGTTCATGGTGATGTGCTGGGTGGCTTCCAGGGCCTGCGGGCCGGCGATGCGGATATCGCCCATGTGGCTGACGTCGAAAATGCCCACCCGGGTGCGCACCGCCAGGTGTTCGGCGATCAGGCCGCCGGTGGCCGGGTACTCGACCGGCATGTCCCAGCCATTGAATTCCACCATCTTGGCGCCCATGCGGCGGTGCGCGGCGTTGAGAGCGGTTTTGCGGACGGCGGGAGTGGTGTTGACGCTGGAGGACAAAGCCCGACTTCCTCGCTGATGTGCCTGGGACTAGGTGGAACTTGTTACGGTAACACGCGCATTTTCGGCGGGTCAAACCGTAATGACCACCGTCAGAGGACGCAGAATTTGTGCTCAACGGCGTCAGCCCGGCAGAAAATGTTTGCCGCTGGGCGTTGGCTACTTCTTCCGCACCGCGATGCCGAGTTCCTTCAATTGCGCCTCGCTGACCGGGGTGGGCGCGTCCACCATCAGGTCCACGGCTTTGGCGGTTTTGGGGAAAGGAATCACCTCGCGCAAGCTGTCGGCGCCGGCCAGGATCATGACAATGCGGTCGAGGCCCAGCGCGATGCCGCCATGGGGAGGCGTGCCGTACTCCAGCGCTTCCAGGAAAAATCCGAAGCGCGCCTTGGCTTCTTCGTCGCTCATGCCCAGGGCGTGGAAAATTTTCTTCTGAATGTCCTGGCGATGAATACGGATGGAGCCGGAGCCCAGCTCGGTGCCGTTGAGCACTACGTCATAAGCCAGGGCGCGCACCGCCGCCGGATCGGACTCCAGTTTGTCCATGTCCTTCTCATGCGGCGAGGTGAAGGGATGATGCGCCGCGGCCCAGCGCTTGCCCTCTTCGTCCCATTCAAACATGGGAAAGTCAGTCACCCAGAGGAAGCGGAAATCACCGCGCTGGAATGCGCCATGACGCTCGGCGTATCTTTGCGCCAGAGCCACGCGCAGCGCGCCGGCGGCGGTGTAAACCGCGGCATCGTGCTGCTTCACCTCAGGACCAACCAGGCTCTCCGATGGATGTTCCGCGGGATGGCCGTTGCCCGCCACCAGCACCAGCAGATCGTCGGCCAGGGCACCGCTCTGTTCGCGCACTTTGGCCATGGCTTCGGGGAAGGATTTCTCCAGGCGCTTGGCGTCTTCGAACAGCTTGGCGTTCCTGCGCTCGCCGAACAGGGGCTTGATGTCGTCGCGCTCCTTGCGCGAAAGCTCGCCCACTTTAGGGGTGCGGATGGCGACCACGGGCAGGCGCGGGTCCACATTCAGAGTCTTCAGGTTTTCCGGGGCGAAGGCCTGGCGCACCTCGGTCATGGGGGGCAGGCGCAGGTCAGGCTTGTCGGAGCCGTACTGCCGGATGGCCTGGTCATAGGTCATGCGCGGAAAGGGCGTCTTAATCTCACGTTCGGCGGCGCGGAAGGCGGCGGTCAGGAACCCTTCCACTACCTCGTACAGACGGTCGGGCTGGGGAAAGGTCATCTCCAGGTCAATTTGCGTGAATTCCGGCTGGCGGTCGGCGCGCAGATCTTCGTCGCGGAAACAGCGCACGATCTGGAAGTACTTGTCGAAGCCGGAGATCATCAGGATCTGCTTGAAGAGCTGCGGCGATTGCGGCAGGGCATAGAACGATCCGGGATAGACGCGGCTGGGCACCAGGTAGTCGCGCGCACCCTCGGGGGTGGAGCGGGTCATGAATGGCGTTTCGATTTCGAAAAAGCCCTGTTCCGCCAGGTACTGGCGAATGGCCATGCCCACTTTATGCCGCATTTCGATATTGAACTGCATCTTGTCGCGGCGCAGGTCAAGGTAGCGGTACTTGAGGCGCACTTCTTCATTGGGCAGCACCGGCTCGCCCGGCAGGAAGGGCGGGGTTTTGGAGACGTTCAGGATGCGCAGCTCTTCCGCGACCAGCTCAACTTCGCCCGTGGCAATGTTCTTGTTGACCAAGTTGGGCTCACGCTTCTTGACCGAGCCGGTAACGGCGATCACGTATTCCGAGCCCAGGTGCGTGGCTTTTTCGTGCAGCGCCGGGTTGAGCTCCTTGTTGAACACCACCTGGGTAACGCCGGTGCGGTCGCGCATGTCCACAAAAATCAGGTTGCCGTGGTCGCGAAGACGGTTCACCCAGCCCATGAGCACTGCGCGCTGGCCGGAATTGGCCGGGCGCAGCGCTCCGCAGGTATGGGTGCGTCGCAGGTCGCCTAGAAAGTCGAGCAAGAGTGGTTCGCCTTGAGTTTGGAAATGCCCGCGTGAACGGAAAGGTAATTATAAACGCGCGGGTGTTGACGGGCACTGACCTGCTGCGGAAGGCTTCAAAGTTTCAGCAATCCAGGTTTCAAGGTTTCGCAGGTTTCAAGGTTTCCGGAATTCTGCGCCTGGAGCCTAAACTGGGCCGAAGCGATAGTTCCCCGAAGTGGATAGGTATTGCTGGAGTCATCCCGAGCGGCTTCAGCCGCGAGGGATCTCGCGTGCAGTACGACGAATGGCGGTGGTGCACGCAAGATGCTTCGGGGCCTAAAGGCCACTCAGCATGACGCCTTAT
>DATGGJ010000470.1:0-6291 GCA_035308585.1 Terriglobales bacterium | reverse complement strand
TCGGCGCTGCCTGCGTCATCAACTGCGCCGGCCTGCACAGCGACCGCATTGTGCGCCTGGCCGGCGAGCGGCCCCAGGTCATCATCATTCCGTTTCGCGGCGAATATTACGAACTGGCGCCGGGGCGGCAGCATCTGGTGGGCGGCTTGATTTATCCCGTGCCCGACCCGGCTCTGCCCTTCCTGGGCGTGCACTTTACCCGCCACGTGCATGGCGGCGTGGAATGCGGTCCCAACGCGGTGCTGGCCTTCAGCCGCGAAGGCTACCGCCGCAGCGACACCGATGCCGCCGATATTCTCACCATGCTCACCTTCCCCGGCTTCTGGCGCATGGGCATGAAACAATGGCGCACCGGAATTGATGAATTCTACCGTTCGCTCAGCAAGCAGAAGTTCACCCACTCGCTGCAGAAGCTGCTGCCGGAGATCAAAAAGGAAGACTTGAACCCGGGCGGCGCCGGCGTGCGCGCCCAGGCCGTGCGCTCCGACGGCAGCCTGATGGATGACTTTTATTTCGTGCAGAGCGCGAACATGCTGCACGTGTGCAACGTCCCCTCGCCCGCCGCCACCGCTTCCATTCCCATTGGCCGGACCATCGTGGAGATGGCAGCTCAGGCGTTGTCATCCTGAGCGCCAGCCAAGGACCTGCTTGTAAAATTGCCGGGGGCAGCTTATGACCCAAATCAACATTTTGCGCGACGACATCACCCGGCGCCGCGTGGACGCGATTGTGAACGCCGCCAACAGCACTCTGCTCGGCGGAGGCGGCGTGGACGGCGCCATCCATCGCGCCGCCGGACCGGAGTTACTCGAGGAATGCAGAAAGCTGCGCGGCTGCCGCACGGGCGAAGCCAAAATTACCGGCGGCTATCGTCTTCCCGCCCCCCACGTGATTCACACTGTCGGCCCGGTCTATGGAGAGGAACAGGGACGCGAGGCCGAACTGCTGGCCGGCTGCTATCGCCAGTCTCTCGCTCTCGCCGCCCAGCACGGATGCAAGAGCATCGCCTTCCCTTCCATTTCTACCGGCGCTTATGGCTATCCGCTCATGGAGGCCAGCCGCATCGCGCTGAAAACCATCCGTGAGTTCATCAGCCAACACCCAAACGCCTTCGAGGTGATCGAAATCGTAGCCTTTTCCGAGCGCGATCAACGCATCTACCAGCAGATGTATGCCGAGGCCGTGGGCTCGGGAAGCAGCCGCGGCAACCCGCAACCCTGAGTGCTTCCCTGCCGAAGGTTAAGCCGCCTTGGGGTCCAACACCACCTTGGTGCAATGGTCCTGCTTATCGCGAAACACCTTGTACATGCGCGGCGCATCCCGCAGCGCCACGCGATGGCTGATGATCTCGCTCGGATCAATGGCCCCGTCCAGGATTTTCTGCAGCAAGGGCTGCATGTACTTGTGCATGTTGGTTTGCCCCATCCTGAAGGTCAGGCCTTTCCCGAACGCTGCGCCAAAGTTGATCTTGTTAAGAAGTCCGGCGTACACCCCGGGAATGGATACGGTCCCACCCTTGCGGCACGCCTGAATCGCCTGGCGCAGCACCATGGGGCGGTCGGTCTCCAGCATCAGCCGGCTCTCGATTTCGTCGTAGATGCCGCTGGGAGTGGTGGCATGGGCCTCCATGCCCACTGCGTCAATGCAGGCATCCGGGCCGCGTCCGCCGGTGCGGAACTTCAGCTCTTCCACCACATCGTCGCAGCGCGAGTAGTCGAGAGTTTCCGCACCCCCGCGCTCCGCCAGTTGCAGGCGCTCGGGGAAGCGGTCAATGGCGATCACCTCCGCCGCCCCCAGCAGCAGGGCGCTGCGAATGGCGAACTGTCCCACCGGACCACAGCCCCAGACGGCAATCACGTCGCCCGGTTTGATGTCGCAATTCTCCGCCGCCATGTAGCCGGTGGGGAAAATATCGGAAAGGAACAGCACCTTATCGTCGGGAACCCCGTCGGGAACCTTCAGCGGTCCCACGTCGGCAAAGGGTACGCGCACATACTGCGCCTGGCCGCCGGCGTATCCCCCCATCAGATGCGAGTAGCCGAACAGCCCGGAACCGGAGTAGCCGTACATCTTTTCCATCATCCAGGCGTTGGGGTTGGTGTTATCGCAGGCTGACCACAGGCCCCGTCTGCAATAGAAGCATTGCCCGCAGGCGATGGTGAACGGCACCACCACCTTTTCCCCGCGCTTCAGATTTTTTACCTCGCTGCCGGTCTCCACCACCTCGCCCATGAATTCGTGGCCCAGGATGTCGCCCGCCTCCATGGTAGGAATGAAGCCGTCGTACAGGTGAAGGTCGGAGCCGCAAATCGCGGTGCGCGTAATTTCGATGATGGCGTCGCGGGGGTTAAGTATTTTCGGGTCGGGCACGGTCTCGACCCGCACATCTTCCTTGCCGTACCAGCACAGTGCTTTCATATCTCTCGTCTCCGGAACTTGGAATTGAACCGCGTGTCAGCTGATCACCCGCTGCGCGCCCATTTGCTCGTCGCTGCGGCCAAAGCCGCTCACCGACTTCAATATGGTGGTCACCTTGGAACGGCGGCCGTGAGGCTGCCCATCCGTGGTGGCGATTTCGCCGGCTTCCATCAGCTCCTTAAAGCGCCGCAGGTCTTCCCGGATCTGCTGCTCCGGCTCTTCTCCGAACAGCATGGCGAAAGCCGCCCCCACTCGTCCCGCCGGCGGCCGGTACAGAAGCTCCACTCGCACCTCCGTCCCCCGGCCCTCGGGAGCCGACTGGAAGCGCACCGTGCCCTGGTTTTCGATCTGCGAGCCGGGCAGAGTGCGCCAGGAGATGAGTTCGTTCTCCCGCTCCTCCACAATTTCCGCCTCCCAGCTGAAACTCTTGCCCAGCGGCCCGGTGCTCACCCAGTGCAGGCGGCTGGCGCCGCTGCGCACCGATTTCAAATGGCGCATGAAGCGGGGCAAATTTTCGAAATCGCGCCAGAAGCGATACAGCTCCTCGGGCGGCTTATCAATCGTGATGGACTTGCGCACGTGGATCAGCGTGGGCAACCAGGCGCCCTTGGCGGTGATGCCGCGGTACATCAGCAACCCGCCGCCCGCCGCCATGCCCGCGCCCAACAGCGAGCGCCGCTTGATGCCCAGCGCCGCCAGCGTTGCTCCGCCCGCAATCAGCGGAATGCGCAGCGCCCTGGAGGCTCCTTTACTCTGGTTGACTTGTCTGCGGGCTCTCAGAAAGGGGAAATCAGCATGCTGGGAACTCATGAGGTGGGACTCTCCTTCGCGACTTTTTCCCTACGATGCTGCGCCCTATTCCCGAGTTTTGTGCACAACCAAAACTCCAGAGCTGGACGGTGAGGAGCCGTGACAGCATCGCGCGACAGCGCCGGCATCTATAACTCGTGATAAGGGTGTGAGGAGACTCCGGATGGCGGGCAAAAGCAGTTCACGCAAACAGAATTCACGCAGGGATGGGGCCAAGATCCACCAGTTCCCCTCTCCTGAAGAGCGCAGCCGGCGGCAGCAGCAGCCCCGGCCGCCATTTCCTCCCCAGCAGCAGCAGCGGCCCGGTCTGGAATCCAGGATGCAGCCTCGACCGCAATATGAGGCGCCACTCTACAAAGGCTCGGAGAAGCTGAAAAATAAGGTCGCCCTGGTCACCGGCGGAGACTCCGGAATTGGCCGCGCCGTGGCTGTGCTTTATGCCCGCGAAGGCGCGGATGTGGCCATCGTTTACCTGCCCGAGGAGCAGCGTGACGCCGAGGAAACCCGACGGGCGGTTCAGAACGAGGGCCGGCGGGCTCTGCTGCTGCCGGGAGATGTCACCGATCCGGAGTTCTGCCGCAAAGCCGTGGAGACCACGCTCGTGCAACTCGGTGCCCTCGATATTCTGGTCAACAATGCCGCCTTCCAGCAGCACCAGGAAGGTCTTGAGGAAATTACCGAAGAGCAGTGGGACCGCACTTTCCGCACCAACATCTACGGCTATTTCTACATGGCGAAGGCGGCCCTTCCCTACCTGCATCCCGGGAGCGCCATTGTGAATTGCGGTTCGATTACCGGCCTGCGGGGCAATAAACAGTTGCTCGATTACGCTGCCACCAAGGGCGCCATTCACTCCTTCACCAAGTCGCTCGCGCAAAACCTGGTCAAGCGCGGTATTCGCGTGAACTGCGTCGCCCCCGGACCGGTGTGGACCCCGCTCAACCTTGTGGACCAACCCTCGGAAAAGGCTGCCCAGCACGGCAAGAAGACGCCCATGGAGCGTCCGGCGCAGCCCGAGGAAGTGGCGCCCGCTTTCGTTTTCTTCGCTTCTGAAGCCGACTCCAGCTACATTACCGGCGAGGTCCTAACCCTGCTGGGCGGCGAAACCACCGCTGCTTGATTCGAGGAGTGAAGGTGAAAGTATGTGAACCTCGCATTTGAATTTGTGCGGGCAACCGCACCCGCGAATTACGCCCTGCCTGGACGCTTCCGCCTCCACCGGCGTACCATCGCCTGAGGACAGCAAGCTCGCTCGTATTCTCCTCAACTGCCATCAACTGCAACGGCAATATTCAACCCTCGAAGGAGAATTCCCATGCCGCACATCACCATTGGAAAGGAAAATTCCGGCAACCTCGATCTTTACTATGAGGACCACGGCTCCGGTAAGCCCGTCGTCCTCATCCACGGCTACCCGCTCAGCGGCGCATCCTGGGAGAAGCAGCTCTCCGCCCTGCTCGCCGCCGGACATCGCGTCATTACCTATGACCGCCGCGGGTTTGGCAAAAGCAGCCAGCCCACCACCGGCTACAACTACGACACCTTTGCCGACGACCTGCGCAAGCTCCTCGCCCACCTCCAGTTGCGCGATTTCGCCCTGGTCGGCTTTTCCATGGGCGGCGGCGAAGTGGCCCGCTACCTGGGCAAGTACGGCTCCCAGGGCGTGACCCACGCCGTGTTCATCTCCTCCATCCCGCCCTTCCTGCTAAAGACGGGGGACAACCCTGAGGGCGTGGACGGCAGCGTCTTTGCCGGCATCGAGCAAGCCGTCGCCGGCGACCGCTACGCTTTCTTCACCGAGTTTTTCAAAAACTTCTACAACACCGACGTCCTCCAGGGAAAGCGCGTCAGCCAGCAGGCTGTGCAGGCCAGCTGGAACATCGCGGCCGGCGCTTCCGCCACCGCCAGCCTGGCCTGCGTGCCCACCTGGCATGAGGACTTCCGCCAGGACCTGGCCCGCATTGACGTGCCCGCCCTGGTCATCCACGGCGACTCCGACCGCATTGTGCCCATCGCCGCCGCCGGCCAGCGCACCGCCAAACTCATCAAGGGCGCCCGCCTGGTTACGATTAAGGACGGACCGCACTGCATCACCTGGACTCACGCCGAGGAGGTCAATGCCGAGTTGCTGAAGTTCCTGGGCGCCGCCCGGCGCGCCGCCTCCGCCACGGAAACCGAAGCCGTAGCCTGACCAGAGCGCTTCCCATAATCCACCGAGGGGTGCCGCGTGGGCAGCGGCACCCTGCCCGGTGTACCTCAGTCCCGACCCGCCAAACCGTTTGTTCTTGTCCAGCGCCGCACAAGCTGTGATCCCGAGCGCAATCAAGCCGCCGCCAACTCAATCCTGTCATCCCGAGCGAGCGCGACTGAGCGTAAGCAAAGGAGCGCGAGTCGAGGGACTCCCGCCTGGTCCGTTACAGACAACCGTCCCAGGGAGTTCTCTTTTTGAAACTCCATGCGACATGGCTGCGAGCCCATCGCCCAGAGTTGTTTCGACTCGGGTGTCCGCCCTCGCTCAAGGTCCAAGCCAAAACGGGAAAGGGGAGGTAGAGAATTTCCTGTCGCGGCAGCGGATGGAAAGATTGCAGGGGCCCTTCCCTCGAGATGCGCACCTTTATGGCGCATCCTCGGTTCAGGATGACAGAGCTTACTCCCTACTTCCTCTTCTTCCCCTTGCCCTTCTTGGCGGGAGGCTGGGGCTTGGCCTTGGCTTTAGCCTTAGACTCGGAGGGCTTGGGGGCCGACGGCTTGGCGGAGTTGGGGGCGGGATTGGGTTTCGGCGCAGAGGCCGGAGCAGGCGCGGCCGCGGCGGCGACCTTCGGAGGGGACACCACCGGCAACGCCGCTTCCCCTCCCTTGCCCTTGCGCTTCTTGCCTGCCGGGGCGGGGGCGGGCGCCGCAGCGACTGCCGCCGCCTGGGCTTGTGCCGCTGCCTTGGCCGCGCGTCCACGCTTGGGCGGAGGCGGCGCGCCGGGCAGCGCCCAGGAACTTCAGCAACTCGGCATTGACCTCCTCGGCGTGAGTCCAGGTGATGCAGTGCGGTCCGTCCTTAATCGTAACCAG
>DATGGJ010000469.1:0-3868 GCA_035308585.1 Terriglobales bacterium | reverse complement strand
CTCTGGCCCGATTTCAATTCCCGCGGTCTTTGGCCTTGGCTGTGGCATCACCGTGTTTCTTCCGGGAGCCGAAGGCTGGCAGCCGGGGAGGAATTGCCTGGTTCCGGCCGCCGGCAGGGGGGCGGACGCCGAGGTGACGCGGTAACAGCGGCTTGTGACCGCCGTCCTAGCTGACCGCAGCGGCGGCGTGTGATAAAACATTCGGTCGCCCATGCTATTGCCGCAATTTGAACCCGCCCATCGGAATCCTGCGCCGTACATTCTCGTTTACGGTAGGGCCGCGTGCTGAGAGCGCTGCTGATCGGGCTCTCCGAAAATCGGCCCATGCGGGCGCTCGCGGAACGCTCCATCGTGGGGCTGCGCATGTCGGCGCGCTTTGTCGCCGGCACGACGATAGAAGAAGCGCTGGCCGCCGCCCGGGGAGTCAACCAGTTGGGCATGGGAGTGAGCCTGGACAACCTGGGAGAGAACGTTACCAACGCCGAAGAAGCGCAACGCAGCGCCCAGGTGTATCACCAGTTGCTGCAGGAGATCGAAGAACGGAAGCTGCAGGCCAACGTCAGCGTCAAGCTGACCCATATGGGCCTGGATGTGGATGAAAAGCTGGCCCGCGAACTGGTCAGCAGCCTGGTGGCACAAGCCGCGGCCAGCAACCCGCGCAACTTCGTGCGCGTGGACATGGAGGGTTCGCCTTACACCCAGCGCACGCTGGATTTTGTGCACGAGTTGCACCGCCAGGCGGGCAACGCGGGCGTGGTGGGCGCAGTGATTCAGTCTTATATGCGCCGCAGCGAAAAGGATGTAGAGAACCTGCTGGCCGCGGGCATTCGCATCCGTCTGTGCAAGGGGGCTTACAAGGAGCCGCCGGAAATTGCCTTCCAAAAAAAATCCGAGGTAGATGAGAACTACGTGAAGCTGACCAGGATGCTGCTCAAGAGCGGCATCTATCACGGCATTGCCACCCATGATCCGCGCATGATCGAGGCGGCCACCAGCTTTGCCCGGCAGGAGAAGATTCCACCGGAGTCGTTCGAATTCCAAATGCTCTACGGGATCCGCCGCGACCTGCAGCAGAAATTGGCGCGTGAGGGCTGGCGCATGCGAGTCTATATTCCTTTCGGCACGGAGTGGTATCCCTATCTGATGCGGCGGCTGGCGGAGCGGCCCGCGAATCTGTTGTTCCTGATGAAGAACCTGTTCCGTTAGGTTCGGCGCTGATTGCTTTCTGTTGCACACTGTCCGCAACTTTCTGCACCGGCTACACGGGCCCGTTCAGATTCCGGAGCGGCTGCTCCTCTGGAGCCGTGATTTTGTTACCATAGAGGGATGGCTGAGCGGCCAAGCGCCGGCGAGCTTGCCGATGTCTTCGCAAGCCTGGTGGGGCAGGACATTGAGGACGAGCGCATTGACCTGTTGCGAGCTGCGCTTACCGTGGCCCGCACCGAGTATTCCGAGCTGGACATTGATTCTTACGTGACGCGGGTAGACGCGCTGGCGGAGCGTGTCGGCCGCCGCATTCGCGACGTGGGCGACACCGCGCAGACGATTTACGCCCTCAACACGGCGCTTTTCCAGGAAGAAGGATTGCGCGGCAATCGCGAAGACTATTACGACCCTCGCAACTCCTTCATCAACGATGTGCTCGACCGGCACCTGGGCATTCCCATTACCCTGGCCCTGATTTACATGGAAGTGGCGCGGCGCATCGGCTTTCCCCTGTTCGGCGTAGGCATGCCGGGGCACTTCCTGCTCAAACACTACGACATCGAGGGCCGCCAGGTGCTGATTGATGCCTTCAACTGCGGCAACATCCTTTCCATGAAGGATTGCCAGCGGCGGCTGAACGAAATCTATGCCGGGCAGGTGCCGTTCCAGCCCGAGTTCCTGATGTCGGTGAGCCGGCGCCAGATGCTCACCCGCATTCTCAACAACCTGAAAGCCGTGTACATGGCGGGGCGAAATTTCCGCAAGGCGCTGCCCATCGTGGATCTGGTGCTGGTCATCTATCCGCGTTCACCCGAAGACGTGAAGCAGCGGGCGTTGTTGCGCTACAGCCTGGGGCAGATGCGAGGCGCGGCGGAGGACCTGGAAGTCTATCTGAAGATGTCGCCCGACGCCTCCGATGCCGACGAAATCCGCCAGACCGCGCTCTCCATCCGGCGGACGCTGGCGACCATGAATTAGCGGTCGCCCATGCCCATTTTCAGCGATTAGCAGTTGGCAATTGCCATGTAGACACTGAACCGTTCCGGGGTGTGCGCGAGATCCTTCACCGCTGAAGCCGTTCAGGATGACGCCACCATACTGGCTTCCCGCCATGCCCACGTCTGGCTAAGTGCTAGAAGCTGGTTTGCTGAGAACAAGGAACCGGGAACGCAACCGCTACTGGGGCTGGGCGGCCGCGGCAGGCGAGGGCTGCTGCTGGTTTTCAGCGTGCATGGGAGCGAGGGGCAGTTTCAGCACGCCCTTGAGCAAGTCGAGCTCCTGGTTAGAGAACTTGCTGTGGTACTCGGCTGAACCCAGCGCCTGCTCGCGCTGTTGGGGATCCATTTTGCGCAAGTCGCGAATGGCCCCGGCCATCAGCTTGCGGCGCACCGGCGGCAACTGGCGGATCTTGGTGAACACCGTCTTGGCCGCCCTCTTCTGCGCGTCGGTCAGGTGCTCCCAGGTTTCCATGCGCTGCAGAATGATTTTCTGTTTTTGCGGGGGCAGGGCGCTGAAGCGGCGCAGTTGCTGCTGCAAAAGGACCTGCCGGTCGGGCGGCAGCTTGCGGAACTGGGGGTCGTTCTCCAGGGCTTTCTGTTGCTGGTCGGGAGGCAAGTCCTTGTACTTGCGCAGCCAGTCGCCGGCATGATGCACCGGCCGATGCGGGTGAGCGGTGGGGTGAGCGGCGGCAGCGGGATGTGCCGCCGAGGCGGGCAGCGCGGCGGCGGAGGCCGGCTTGCCCTGCGCGGGGGCCAGTTGGGGTTGCAGACCAAGGCCCACCAGCAGGCCCGCCAGCGCCATCAATTTACTGATACTCGGCAACCCGCCATCCCCGTTTCTACTCGCGGGCCGGGTTCGACTTCGCCATCGAACCGCAGCCCGTTAAGGAGTCACGTCGTGCTGCACCTCCAGCTGATCGAGGACGTCGAAATCAGCATAGAGGTCGTGATTCTTGTCCAGAGCCTGCAAGTCGCCCACCGCGCTGCCAGGCTGGGCGGTGACATTCATTTCCCAGGAGGTAACCGCGCTGGGGCTGTTGTTCAAGGTCTGGTTGCCCAGGAAGAGGCTGACGCCTACAAAGAACAGCGCCGCCAGTGATCCGGCCAGCGCCGGCTTGCGCAACCATCCCAGCCAGCCGCGGGCTGGCGCCGCCGCCATCTCCTCGCGCAGGCGGGCGTAGAGCCGCGTTTCAAAATAGGGTGAAGGCTCGGGCGCTTCCCACTCCTCGAGCATGGCCAGGGTGCGGCGCAGACTTTCCAACCGGGTCGCGCACTGCGGGCACTCGCGCAGGTGGGCCTGCGTCTCAGCCGAAGCGGCGGCGACCCCGCTCGCCACATCGGGTAGAAATTCACGTACTCCATTGCAATTCATATTCGCCAACCTAAACAAAATCTTTCAGCTTTTCGCGCAAACTCTCGTAGGCGCGAAACAGAAGCGACTTGGTCGCGGATTCGCTCAAGTGCAGCACTTCCGCGATCTGCCGGTAATCCATGCCCTGATATTTATGCATGATCACCGCCATGCGCTGCCGTTCCGGCAAAGCCTGCACATGCCCGCGTATAGCCGTCAGCCGCTCGCGGCGGAGGATGTTCTCCTCCACGTTGGGCGCGCCGTCAGGCAGGTCCGGCATCAGCCCGGTTTCAGCGTCGGCCTCGTCCAGGCT
>DATGGJ010000468.1:0-9066 GCA_035308585.1 Terriglobales bacterium | reverse complement strand
TCTATATTCCCCTGGGCGTACGCCGCGGAGGCATGCAGGGGATCTACGCCTTCCGCCGGCTGGCGGGAAACTACATCGCCGAGGGTGTGGTCAAGCTGGGTGGCGCGTTTCTGCTCATTCACTTCGGCTTGGGCGTGAATGGCGCGATTGCGGCGGTGACTGCCTCGGAAGTAGCGGCTTATCTATTGGGCCACCCCGGACGCGAGTTGGAAGCAAGAGCCGAACCAGGATTGCCCGCCTCCTTCGGCGAAGGCATACAGGCAATCGTGTTCTTTGTGGGACAGGTGGTCATCAACAATGTAGATATCATTCTGGTGAAACACTTTTTCGCGGCGGAAGCAGCTGGCCTTTACGCCGCGGCAGCCCTGGTCGGCCGCGTGGTTTATATGTCCTCCTGGTCTGTGGTAAGCGCCATGTTCCCCATCTCTGCCGGCCTTCGCACCGATGAAGAAACAGAGGCCGGCGTGCTGCTCACGCCTTTGCTCATCGTGCTCCTGATTACCGGGGGCTTCACGCTGGCTTTGTGGCTCTTCCCCAACCTGGTTTGGCGAGCGGTGTTCGGGGCCGCATTTACCCATCAGAATCTTGCTTTCTACTCCTCGTTGCTGGTGCTTTATGCCGCGGCAACGGGGGTCTACTCGTTGAGCGTGGTGATCATCACCTACGAAATGTCACGCAAAATCGCCAACAGTGCCTGGGTACAGCTGGCGTTTGCCGGCGCCGTGGTGCTGGGAATTCTGGCCTTCCATTCCACCCTGCAGCAGGTCGTGGTGGTGCAACTGATAGCCTTGGGCCTGTTGCTGGCAACGGTTTGCCTGCCTTTCCTTGGCCATCGCTTGCGGGGGGATACGACGACCGCAATTGTGCCCGCGTTGGTCACCATGCGCCAGCTGCGCCTGCTGGCGGAAGATGAAGTCATTGCCGAGTTTCTGCGCAATGAGTTCCACCATCCCGAATTTGACGGGGACCGGGCAAAATTTCAGCGCCTGGTGGACCACCCGGACCTGGGCAGCCCGGCGGAGAACGCGCTGCGCCGCGCCTTGCTGTACCGCCGTCGGGGCGGCTTGTGGCGCGAACTGCCCGGCGACACGCAATGGTGGGAAATGGAATTGCAGCCCGCTGATGTTGAGCGTATCCGGTTTTTCCCTCGCGCGCAGTGGCGCAAGCTTTCCAATGGCCGCTTCTACGTTAACGAAATCGTGGAGCGCATCCGCCGCGCCGGGCCCGGTTTGGATGAAAACTTTCGCCGCAAGTTGCATGCGGTGGGCAGCGACTTGCAGCAGAAAACGGCAGAGCCGACTTCTATTCTGCTCATCGGCCAGGATGCAAGCAGCCCCCTCACCATTATTGAGGGCAATCACCGCGTCGCGGCCGCGCTACTGGCCACCCCGGGTGTCTTGCCGGAGCACTTTCGCGTGCTTTGCGGTTTTTCGCCCCGTATGACCGAATGCTGCTGGTATCACACCAGCATGGGAAATCTGCTGCGCTATGCCAGAAACAAGGTGCGCGATATGACCCGCGCCGGCGATGCGGATGTGGACCGGCTGCTCAAGCTGCAGCCAAGAACTCCGGCGGTTTCGTCATGATGGGCGCCGGAGGCAATAAGATGTCCCGCGGCAAAGCTGGCGTAAGAGGCGTCCAGCCTCGTTTCCCGGCTGCCCGGAGGGAGGACAACAGGGATGTGAAGCACAGCATCTTTAGTCTTAGCTGCTTGGAACCTGGTCCGCTGGCGCGTAACTCCCCAGGCCACACGCCGGTCGAGCCACTGAAAAGAATCCTATCCAGCGTCGCCCGTCAAAGATGGGCCAACAGGCAGGTTGTGTGGAACTTTTGTTTGGGGTGGGTCTGAGAATCAGTTTTTGGGAAAGAGCAATGGGTTTGGAGGCGAGGTGGGCGCAATGGATTTAGCGGCAATCATTATTGTTGGCGCCCGCCAGGAAGAGTTTGACACTGCCGGAAATAGCCGACGTGCGGAGGCTGTGTCGGAATCGTTTGCCGATATTCCTCTGGCACTGCTTGACGTGGTCGGCAAATCGGTGGTGCATCATGTAGCTGACCGCCTGCGATGCGCCGGTGTGGAAGCAATCACAGCGCTCACCACCGAGGCGCTCTGCGAACCCACGGTGCTGCCCGACCGCCAGCTTCAGCCGGCTTGCCGGCCGGCCGATGATACGTGGCGCGCTGCTGAGGAAGCCTTCTCTGCTTACGCCGAGGAAGGCGTGGAGAATGTCCTGCTGCTGCGCCTGGGTCCCTATGCCGAATTTGACCTCAGCGATCTGCTCCACTTCCATCGCAGTCGCCGACAGAATGCCACTCTCATCTTTGACCGAAACGGACCACTCGATGCCGCCGTGGTCCAGGCGGTCCGGCGCAATGATGCGGCTCATCTGATACGAAACGGCTTGCGGGTGTCGCGGGTTCCTGCCGAGCCTTATGTCACGCAGGCTTACGTCAACCGGCTGCAAAGCGCTCCGGACCTCCGCCGCCTGGGCCAAGACGCCCTGCTGATGCGCTGCGACATCCATCCCCAGGGGCACGAGCTCAAACCCGGGGTCTGGGTTGCGGAACGCGCCCGCATCCACCGCACCGCTCGCGTGCTGGCTCCGGCTTTTGTAGGAGCGCACGCCAAGTTGCGTGCCGCTTCCGTTGTCACCCGCTGCAGCACGGTCGAGCACCACGCTGAAGTGGACTGCGGCACGGTGCTGGAGGACACAACAGTCTTGCCGTACACCTACGTGGGAACAGGTTTGGACGCGGCTCACGCCGTCGCCGGATTCGGCAGAGTTGCCCAACTGCGGCGCCAGGCGGAAGTGGAGATTGCCGATTCTCGTTTGCTGGGAACCGTGACCGCCTCTGCCACCTGGCGGACGGTCAAAAGCGCCGCTTCACTGGCTGCCTATTTGCCGGTTCAGGCGGTACGCGGTCTATTGCGCGGAGGCCGTCGCTCCCAGCCCGCCACCGTGGCTCCAACCGACGCTGAATTACCAGCTCCGCGCCAGCGTCCCGGAACCTTGGAGCCCACACCCGAGCCGCTTTCAGCATCCAATCAAGCACCGCAATTCGGCAACGAGTTTGCTGTCGTGAGGAGATATGGGAACGAGTAGACCAGTCATCGTGAAGCGCATGCCCGATCGCATCAACCTGCAGCAGGCCCGGGAGTTTTGCCGCGAAGTGCAGCCCTTGCTGCGCTCCGACCGTCCCCAGTTGGTCTTTGATTTCTCCACTGTGCATCGCATGGATGCTGCGGGTGTGGACATGCTGCTGGAATGCATGGCGGAGGTGATGAAGCATGATGGCGACCTGAAGCTGGCGGCCCTATCGCCGCAAGCGGCGGTGGTCCTTGAGCTCACCCGCGCGGACCGGTTATTCGAGATTTACGAGACTGTATCCGATGCCGTGCGCAGCTTCAGCGGCTTCCTCCCCAACGCCATGAGGAAATATGCCGAATGGGGCGTTGCGGCCACCGCGTCTGAATCCGGCGACGACACCTCCTCCAAGATCGCCGCTTAAAAAGCTGGAGAGCAGATATGAAATGGGAACGCAACAGCAGCGCGCTCATCCTGAGTCTCACGCTGGCGCTGTGCCTGTGTGGAGCGCCAGAGATGCTGTCCGCACAGGCGCAAGATGCGTCCACGCCTCCAGCCTCTCCATCCACCGGGCAGAATGCGCCAAACCTGCCTGACGCCCCCGGTACTACGCCGCCGCCCCAGCCGAACAACAACCCGCCGCAAAATCAGGGTTCCCAGAAGCCGCCTTCGCAGCCAGCCCAGGCGCCGGCCGGAACCGGAGCCGCGGAGGCCGGTCCCACCGCCGGCGGAGCCGGCTCCAGGCCCGCAGGCATGGCGATCGCTCCCGCCAAGCAGCACCAGGTGCGCTCTTTTCTCATCAAGCTGGGAGCCGTTGCCGGAGGCGCTATTGCCATCGGCACGGTGTACGCGCTCTCCCGCAGCAGCCCCAGCCGGCCCCCGGGCGCCAAATAGATGCTCACCTCCGCTGCCATGACATCTCCCGCCGCGCCAGCGCCGCTGCTGATCAGTTTCTCCGGCATTGATGGTGCCGGCAAAAGCACTCACATTGGCCACCTGCGTGACTTTTTGAACGCAGCCGGCTGTCCCGTCGCGCAATTGGCGTTTTGGGATGATGTGGTCGTTTTCTCCCGCTTCCGCGAAGGAATTACGCTCAAGGTTTTCAAAAGTGAAAAAGGTGTAGGGGCTCCCGGAAAGCCGGTGCGCAGGCGCGACAAGAATGTGCGCTCCTGGTATCTGAGCCTGGCGCGCGCCGCGTTTTACCTGCTGGACGCTCTGCACTTGCGCCGGGTGGCTGCCCGGGCACGCCGGTCGGGCGCGGCCGTAGTTATCTTCGATCGTTATATTTACGACGAATTAGCCAATCTTCCCCTGCAAAACCGCTTGGCAAGGGTTTTTCTGCGCTGTGCCAGCTCCCTGGCCCCAAGACCCGACTTGGCTTACGTGATTGACGCCAATCCCGAGGAGGCCTGTGCGCGCAAGCCCGAGTACCCGCTCGAGTTCTCCCGCCGCTGCCGCGACACCTATCTTCGCCTGGCGCAGATGATGGGCATGGTGGTGGTGCCCCCGCTTCCCCTGGTTCAAGCCCAGCGTGAGATGCTGAACCGCTTCCAGGAGGTGGCCGCAACGCGTACCCTTGCCTCCCCGGTCAGGCAGAGCGACGGCACGGGCGTGGGCCTTCCGGTCTGATCGCAGGAAGCTTGTACCGGTATATGTAAATCAGAATTCAGCTACTCTGGTTCCAGAAAGCCGAATAAGAAAATTGCGGTATTTTCCGCAGCAGCTCCAGCCAACATCCTCTCCCTCCATCCCATCCTAAGTATCGGAAACAGTGAACGAGTCAAGGGTGTTGTCTATGGAGCAGTCGGAAAAATTGGGCCTGGTCATTCCCACCCTGAACGAAGCCGGCAATATAGCTGCGGCGCTGCAACGAGTGCGGGCCAGCCTGGATCCCCTGGGTGCAACCTACGACATCACGGTGGTGGACGACGACAGCCGTGACGGCACGGCTCAGGTGGTGCAGGAAATCGCGGCGCAAGACCCGCGAGTAAAACTCCTGGTGCGCCGGGGAGAACGTGGCCTGGCCGGCGCCGTGATTTATGGCTGGCAGCATACCGACGCCGAACTGCTGGCTGTAATGGATGCCGACCTCCAGCATCCCCCTGAGCTTTTGCCCGATCTGCTCAAAGCCATGCAGCAGGGCTACGACATCGCGGTGGCCAGCCGCTACGTCGCTCAGGATGCGGTGAAAGGCTGGGATCCCGCCCGCCGCCTGGTTTCCATGCTGGGGACCTGGGTGACCGTTCCCCTGCAAAAGCGGAACATCCGCATCAAGGATCCGCTCTCCGGTTTCTTCGTGGTGCGGCGCAGCTGTATAGCCGGAATTCCCCTGCACTCCCAGGGCTTCAAGATTCTGCTGGAAATCCTGGTGCGAGGACGGATCCGTTCGGCAGCGGAAGTTCCCTTTCTATTCGGCCTGCGCTACGCGGGTAAGAGCAAGGCCAGCCTGAAAGTGGCGCTCGATTATTTCTCCCTGCTGGGGCGCTTGTCCCTGGACTCCCTTTTTAAATTAGGCTCCTGATGAAAATTTGCCTGGTCACAACTTTTCCGCCCAGCCGCCGGGGGCTGGCCGAATATGGATTCCACATCGCGCGCGAGCTGCAGCAGAACCCGCTGCTCAGCCTCACCATTCTGGCCGATGAACTGGAGACGCCGGAGCCCGAACTGGAGGACTACAGCGTGATCCGCTGCTGGCGCTTTAACGCGCTCTCCAATGCCCGGCGGGTTCTCTCCCGTATCCGCGAACTCAAACCCGACGTGGTCTGGTTTAACCTGGGATTTTCAAGCTATGGAGACCGGCCAGCGGCGGCTTTTGCCGGCACATGTACCCCCGCACTGGCGCGCATAAGCGGTTACTACACCCACGTCACCCTGCACCAGGTGATTGACTACGTCTCCATGAAGGATGCGGGCGTGCGTTTTCCTCGCCTGTACCGCACGGCGGGATATGTCGCCACCCGTCTGGTGCTGATGTCGAACTCCATCTCCGTGCTGCTGCCGGCCTACCGCCGTACCCTGCGCGAGAAATATCGCGGCGCCAACGTTCACGTGCGCATGCATGGCATTCTTTCCAGCCGTCCTGAGTTTCCTGATTTCAGCCGCCGGGGCAATCCCATGCACCGGGTCCTCGCCTTCGGCAAGTGGGGAACCTATAAACGCCTGGAACCAATTCTCGAGATATTCGCCACGGTCGCGGATCGCGTGCCCAATGCGCAGCTGGTGGTTGCCGGCGGCGATCATCCCAAGATGCCGGGTTATGTGGCATCGGTGGCACGAAAATACGAGGGCGATCCGCGCATCGTTTTCACCGGCTACGTGCGGGAAAACGAGATTGCTGACCTTTTTCAGAGCGCCACCGTGGCCGTCATGCCTTATTCTTCCGCCGCCGGCTCCAGCGGTGTGGCCCACTTGGCTGCGGCTTACGGTCTACCTATCGTTTGCGCCGACATCGCCGACTTTCGCGAGATGGCCGACAACGAAAATCTGGCTATCGCTTTCTATGAAACCGGAAACCTCAATAGTCTGGCGGACCAGCTCACTGACCTGCTGCAATCGCCAGAGCGTCAGCGGCAAATGTCGGAACAAAATTTCTCGGCGGCCATGCGCATGACCATGCCCCAGATCGTTCGTCAGTATCTGCGCGCCTTTGACCTTCATCAGCGCACGCGGGCCCTGGAACCGCTGCGCCGCTTCCGCCGCATTCCCACCTGGGTGTCCACCCGTTCTGCATTGGCCCGCGCTGTTTCCGCCCGCACCGCGCCCTGGATATGAACGCCGCCATGCGCTGCGCCTACCGGGAAACTGGTTCGCGAGCGCCCGGTGCGGCAAACTCCCCCTAAAATTACTCAGGCCTGGCCAGCAGGGACCATCCCGAGAACTAAGGTTGGTTCCTGAGTTTCCCTAAGGTAAAAACAACTGACAAATGCTGTCTTTCGCGGGCTGGCAGCGCCTCCCTCCATGTTTACCATTGAGTTAATTCAAGGCAAGTACATACCCGGCCGGGCAAAGCCGGAGTCAATTCCTTAGGTTCGCAGGGCCCTCGTTTCTCCCCCAAAAACAGGCAGCCCAAAGGGGGAGATGTGTCGAAGTTTTACCAGGGCGGGGCGCTATTGGCGGCCGCATTAACATTGGGATTGGCGGCCTGCGGCGGGGGCTCCATTTCGCCCCACGCGGCCTCGGCCACGCAGGGCAGCCCTGCCAGCCCGCAGTCGGCCCTGACCAACAACACCAGTGCTGCCGATTCTTTTGTGGCCCAGCAGAACGGCAACGCGGGCACGGGCAACGTGAGCAAGGTTTCCATCCGCAGCGTGCTCAATATACCTGCCTCGACCCCGGTTTGGGCCCACCTGATGGTGTGGTTCGGCCAGCCCAATCACATGAATGTGGGCTACGATTCCGCCGACCCCAACCAGGTCCATAAGCAATTGGATGATATGCAAAGCCGGGGCATCCAGGGCGCCATCATTGACTGGTACGGCAGTGACGCCACCCACGCCCACGAAAACTCCGCCGCCAACACGGTCATGCAGGATGCGCAGGACCGCGGCGGATTTCAGTTCGCCATTATGGAGGATGCCGGCGGCGGACCCCAGTTGTGCGCCCAGCAGCCTGGATGCGACGTCACTCAGCAGGTCATCAACGACGTGAATTACGTGATCAGCCATTACGCGCAGTCATCGGCCTACATTCGCATCAATGGCCATCCCGCTATTTTTTTCTTTGGACTGGAAGCGTTCCCCGTGAACTGGAACAAGGTTAGGGCGAAGGTGCAGGACAGTCCGGTATTCATTTTTCGCAACGCGGTCGGTTTCCAGGCGGCGCAAACCAACGGCGGCTTCAGCTGGGTCAATGTCAATACCGCCGACCCCAACGATTGGGGCCAGTCGTACTTGGATTCTTTCTATGCCACCGGCAAGGAGCACAGCAATGATGCCGTCGTGGGCAGCAGCTATAAGGGTTTCAACGACACGCTTTCGGGCTGGGGCACGCATCGGGTCCTCAACCAGAACTGCGGCCAGACCTGGCTGTCCACTCTCGACGAGATCGGTAAATACTACGGCGGCAATCCCGGCCTGAGCGGGGTCCAGTTGGTCACCTGGAACGATTACGAAGAGGGCACCGAGATCGAAAGCGGGATTGACAATTGCGTCAGCGTCACTGCCAAAGCGTCCGGCACCTCGGTTGTCTGGCAGATTAGTGGCGACGAGAGTACGGTTGACCACTACGCGGTTTGGAGCAGCAGCGACGGGCAGAGTTTCACCCACCTTGCAAACGCGAAGTCGGGAATCCACTCCGCCGACCTGTCCTCTGCTAACGTCCGACCCGGCAGCGGCGTGAAGGTATACGTGCAAGCGGTGGGAAAGCCCAGCCTCACCAACCATCTTTCGCCGCCGGTCACGTTCTGATTTCCCGCGCGGAAGAATCGCGGCTGGAATCCGCTCCCAGCCGCTTTTCTTTCACCGGAGGTCCCGGCTACTGGATGTTCAACATTACGATAGTCGAGTTTTGCGCTGAGGAAGAACTGCCGGTGACGACCACCGCATAGCTGCCCTGCGGCACAGCCTGCTTTGTGCTGCTCGGTGCGGCTGGAGATGCTCCGCCACCGCAAGAGCAGGCCAGCAGCAAAAATGCTCCAGCCACAAGGGCCAAGGCCCGCTGCCGTAATTTTCCGCCGTCGAGCAACAACATGCCGGCGAACCCAAGCGTGGGGAACCACAATGCATAAGCCGGCCCCAGGGGCCGCCGCGCTGCCGCCGTCATCTGTCCCGCGCTGATGGTCAAAGTCGCCAAAGCCTTGCCCGTACCGGGGCTTACCGAG
The DNA here is from genome assembly GCA_035308585.1 of Terriglobales bacterium. Lineage (GTDB taxonomy): Bacteria > Acidobacteriota > Terriglobia > Terriglobales > Acidobacteriaceae > JAICWP01. The sequence continues at coordinate 162 of DATGGJ010000468.1, read as the reverse complement.
TTGGGCGAAAACGCACAACTGGAGCCGGCTGGCAGATTCGAGCACGCCAGGGCTACCGCTCCCACCTTACCCGTGGTCGCGGTCACGCTCACTTGCAGGCTGGCGCTCTGTCCCCCCGCCAAAGTTAGCGTAGCAGGCGAGGCGCCCACCGTAATGCCCGCG
>DATGGJ010000467.1:0-1625 GCA_035308585.1 Terriglobales bacterium | reverse complement strand
AGCCAATTCTCCAACTGCTCACGGGCATTTGCCGTCAGCTCCAGAAAACGGATGCCGCCTCGGCCCGAGGCGTCACTCCACGCCAGTTCGGCTTTGGGTGAAAGCGTGATGTCGGTGCCAGGCAAGGCAAACTGCACGCGGACCACTTCACTGGGCAAGCCGGTGGCGCCCTGGACCGCCATGCCGCCTTCGCTCAGATTGCTGGCCGTGACTTTTATCTCCTGGGAGCGGCCAAAGGTCAGCGTCACCGGAATCTGCACTGGCAGGCGGAAGTAGCGCCGCCGCTCGCGGTGCATCAGTCCATAGGCGGCGTGGAAAGAGCGCAGGGCATTGGTAATGGTGATGGGTTTTTGCAGCACAAAGCCGGCCCCCATCTGGAAGACAGTGCGCACATCAGTAACTCCATTGAGGATGGCGAAGGTGACGCTGGTCTTGTTGCTGCGTTCCTTGCGCACCTGCTGCAGCACGCCAATGCCGCCGTGCATGTCGTCGCAATCAATAATGATGGCGTCAAACTTCTTGGCTGACAGTATCTCGCTGGCCGCTTCGGTTCCGGTGCATACTTCCACGGAGATATCCAGTTTTGCCAGGGCGGAGCGGAGAATGCCGAGCGTATTGGGGTCGCGGGATACGACCAGCGCTTCCAGGGTCATAGAGCGATCTTAGAGAGCCGGCAGGAAGACAGAAAGTAACGAAGGTCGGGGTCCGCCGACCTCCAATTGCAGGTTACTTCCGCGCAACCGGCTTGAACTGGCAGGCGAAAGTTTGCAAGGATGCTGGCGTGCGCAAACTGGTTTATCTCTCGCTGGGCTCCAACCTGGGGGACCGGGAGGCTAACTTGCGGGCGGCGATCGAGCGCCTGGCGGCGCTGGGCGAGGTGGTGGCGGTCTCGTCATTCTATGAAACCGAACCGGTGGAGTTCGCGCGCCAGCCCTGGTTCTTGAACTGCGCCGTGGCCGTGCAAACGGAAAAAATGCCCAAGCAATTCCTCGCCGCGTTGCTGGGCATCGAAAAAGCGATGGGGAGGCAGCGCACGCAGCCCAAGGGCCCGCGAGTGATTGACCTGGATATTCTGCTCTTCGGCAATTCGATTGTGGACACGGCCGGGCTGACCATACCGCATCCCGCCCTGCACCAGCGGCGTTTTGTGCTGGAACCGCTGGCGGAGATCGCGCCCGAGCAGCGGCATCCCGTGTTCAAGCGCACCATCCGCGAATTGCGCGACGCCTTGCCCGCCGGGCCACCCGCGGTGCGCAAACTACCTTCGCCGCGGATGAACGCGGATGAACCCAGAGGCGGAGAAAATGCATAGGTCCTTCGGTCGCGCTCGGCTCGCAAGCTCGGTTCGCGCTCACTTAGGATGACATTTGAAAGAAGATAAGCACGAGCGCGCTCACTGAGGATGACACAATTAGCTCAAGCAGGAGCTGCCACGAATCCCCTTTGTGAGTGAAGGGTTATCGTCTTTCCAAATAATGTCATCTTGAGCGAGGGCGCGGCACACCAATCCGCCCCCGAGTCGAAAGACCCCGCGTTTGCTCGGGCAGCCGAGGACGCCCCAGGGAGTTCGGCGCAAGGTCCCTCGACTCGCCCCCCTCGCTGAGCTCAGGCGGGCTCGCTCGGGA
>DATGGJ010000466.1:0-3100 GCA_035308585.1 Terriglobales bacterium | reverse complement strand
GGCCAATTCTTCCGTAACTTCCAAAGATCAGAAATCCCTGAAACAGGAAGATCCGCTCAAACGTCCAGTTAACGCCAAACGGCGCCGGCAAAACGAAAAGGCCCTCCACCAGGAGCTCAGCAAAACTTACAAGAAGTGGCTGGATGAGGATGTGCGCTGGATCATCACCGACCAGGAGCACGAGGCTTTCCTCAAACTGAGCAACGACGAAGAGCGTGACCAGTTCATCGAGCAGTTCTGGCAGCGCCGCAATCCCACTCCTGACAGCGTAGATAACCCCTACAAAGACGAGCATTACCGGCGCATCGCGTACGCCAACGAGCATTTTGCCGCCGGCATTCCGGGATGGAAGACGGACCGCGGCCGCATGTACATCATGTACGGTCCCGCCGACGAGGTGGAATCGCATCCTGCGGGCGGCACTTACGACCGGCCGATTGACGAAGGCGGAGGCACCACTTCCACCTATCCCTTTGAGGATTGGCGTTACCGCTACCTGGAAGGCATCGGGCAGAACATCATCATCGAGTTTGTGGACACCTGCATGTGCGGCGATTACCACATGACCATGGACCGCTCGGAGAAGGACGCTCTGCTCTATACACCCAATGCCGGTCTGACCTTCTACGAGCAGATGGGAATGGCCAACAAGGCTGACCGCTTCACCAGCGGCGGCATTGAGCGCCTGGGCAACGGGCCATTGGCGGCCTCGGAGAACGCCAAGGAATTTGATCGCCTCGAGCAGTTCGCTAAACTGTCGGCGCCGCCGGTGGTTAAGTTCAAGGATCTGGAAGAGGTCGTCAGCCACAAGATCAGCGTCAACCTGATGCCGTTTGACGTGCAGACCGACTTCGTGAAGGTGACTGACGACACCATCCTGGTGCCGGTAACGGTTCAGATCAAGTACAAGGACGTGACCTTCCAGACCAAGGAAGGGGTATCCTCCGGCGTGGTGCATATCTTTGGCCGGGCGACCACCCTGACCGGGCGGATTGCTCAAACTTTCGAAGATACGGTAAAGGTGGACGAGCCCGCGGAATTGCTGCCCAAGGAAACGGAGAAATCCGCGGTGTACTGGAAAGCTCTGCCGCTTCGCCCCGGACGCTACCGTGTTGACCTGGTAGTGAAGGACGTGAACGGCGACCGCATGGGCACGTGGAGCCGCGGCATCATGGTGCCGGAGTACAGCGAGGACAAGCTGGCCACCTCCTCTCTGATACTTGCCGACGATATGGAGAAAGTGCCCAGCCGCGACGTAGGCACGGGCAATTTTGTGATCGGCACCACCAAGGTTCGGCCCCGCCTGGCTGCAGCCAATGGCAAGCCGCCCACCTTCAAGCGCGACCAGAAGGTGAATTTCTGGATGCAGGTGTATAACCTGTCGGTTAACCAGACGACGCACAAGCCCAAGGCGACCATTGAGTACAACCTGATCAACACGGCCACCAATAAGGCCGTGCTGCATAAAATTGAGTCCACCGACGACATGGGCAACGTCGGCGACCAGCTCACGCTGGAGAAGAGCCTGTCGGCCAGCGCGCTTCCGCCGGGCCTTTACCGCTTAAGCATTAAGGTGAACGATACCCTATCGAAACAAACGGTCGACCCAACAGTAACCTTTGCCGTTGAGTAAATTACTCACGTCCCCCAGCGAGGTGGCGAGTTGAAGACCTGCAAGCTCATTTGGTTGGCCGTGACCGTGGCCCTGGTCCTTTCGGCGTCAGCCTGGGCTGCGGGCAAACCGGCTGCCCTTTCCGGTTGGGTGCACAGCGCCGCCGGCGTGCCACAGATGGGAGCGGCGGTCGAGATCATGACCTCCGGCTCGCTCAAGGCCGTGCGCGTCTTTACCGACGAGAACGGCTTCTACTCGGCCAAGAACCTGCTCCCCGGCATTTACCACATCCGGGCTACCGCTCCCACCTTTTTGCCTTCGCTGCGGGAGAACGTCAATTTGCGTTCCGGTGCGGAGCGCGTCGTCAACCTGACCCTGGACACGCTGTTTGACGCCATGCAAACCTTGCCGCGCAAGCCCGGGGTGAGCGACGACGATGACTGGAACTGGACCCTGCGCTCCTGCGCGAATCGCCCCATTTTGCGCATGGTCAATGGGCTGCCGGAAATAGTTTCCAGAGAGGGCGGCGAGGAGCGTCCGCTTAAGGGCCAGGTCGCCTTCGTGGCCGGAGCCAGTGATGACTTCAACACCGCCTCCTCGGGCGATATGAGCACAGCTTTTTCCGTGCAGAGTTCGGTATTCAGCGCCGGCACGCTGTCATTTGACGGCAATGTAGGCTACGGCAGCGGCACTCCCGGCGTGGTGCGCGCCACCTACACTCACAAGATGGAGAATGGTTCCCGGCCGCGGATTGCATTCACCATGCGCCGCTTTGCCACTCCTGATAGCGTGCTGCACGATGGCGCTCTGCAGGCCCTGTCGCTGACCACTGCCGACGATTTCACGGTGGGCAATGCCCTGGAATTCAAGGCCGGCAGTGAGCTGCAAACTATTCAATTCATGGGCCGAGTGACGGCGGCACGGCCCTTTGGTTCGGTCACCCTGCACCTTTCACCGGATACGGTGGTGGAGTACCAGTACGCTACTTCCGAACCCAACACGCGGTTGGAAAAGGGTTTTGACTCCGCGCCCGCGGACCTGAGCGAGTCCAGCCCACGCATGTCTGTAGTGGGCAACAATCCCGTTCTAGAGCGTGCCCATCACCAGGAACTTTCCGTCTCCCACCGCATGGGCAAGACCAAGGTGCAGACCGCCTTTTACTATGACCGCATCGCCAACACCATGCTGACCGGCGTGGGCGATGCCAGTGCGGAGGTCGGCACCGTTCTGCCCGATATCTACTCCGAGACCTTTACCTACGCTGGGCGACAGTTGAAAACAACCGGCTTGCGCCTGGTGGTGCAGCGCAGTCTGACCGCCGGCCTTACGGGCACGGTGGATTATGTTTACGGCGGGGCCCTGGACGTGGCTCCCAATACTTCCTGGGAAGCCCTGGACGGCAGCCTGCGCAACGTCCGGCGCCAGGCCGTAACCGGCAAAATGAGCGGCACGGCTCCCAAGCTGAAGACTCGCTGGATTGCCTCCTAC
>DATGGJ010000465.1:0-2035 GCA_035308585.1 Terriglobales bacterium | reverse complement strand
GACCACGGCAGTCTTCGACGGGCTGGCCGGCTATGAATTGAGCCTCGACGGGCTCAGCGTGGATGGAGGCAAGGCCGACCGCATCGTGACCAATTTCGTTACTGGTAATTTGTTTTCTGTTTTAGGGCTCAAGCCGGCCTTGGGGCGGCTGATTTTGCCCTCCGAAGGAAACGCTCCGGGTGCCGACCCCGTGATTGTTCTGAGTTACAACTACTGGACGGATCGCTTGGGCCGGGATCCGGGAGTCGTTGGCAAAAAGGTCTCGTTCGACGGCCATCCCGTCACCGTGGTGGGGGTGGCTCCCCAGGGCTTTCATGGAGCTCAACCTCTGGTTTCCATCGCTGCTTACCTGCCGCTGGGCATGGTGGCCATCAGTCAGCCACCGGGCTTCATGGAAAACCGGGGAGAGCGCGGGCTGTCGGTGGTGGGACGCCTGCGCCGGGGCGTGGGCCTGCAACAGGCGCAAGCCTCACTCGCTGTAGTTTCGCAACGGCTGTCGCAGCAGTATCCGGATGTGGATAAGAACGTGAAGGCGCTGGTTTTCCCGGAAACCAGCACTCGCCTGGGCGATCCCCGTACCGCCAATACGAAATTGCTTTCAGCCTTGTTCCTGGGACTGGCAATTCTGGTGCTCCTGCTGGCCTGTGTGAACGTGGGCAACGTTCTGCTGGTGCGAGCCTCGGTGCGGGAGCGGGAACTGGCCATTCGGGCGGCCCTGGGAGCGGGGCGCGGGCATCTGATCCGCCTGCTGCTGACGGAAGGGCTTTTGCTGGCGATTCTGGGCGGAGCGGCCGGCATGATTCTGGGGACCTGGGGAGGCGCGGCGCTGGGGTCCATTAATCTGCAGACTGACTTTCCCGTTCAAATGGATTTTCGCTTCGACTGGCGGGTGTTTGTTTATGCGTTGGCTATGGCCGTGGTGGCCGGACTCCTGGTCGGCATTTTTCCGGCGTTGCGGGTGGCACACCGGGACCTGAACCAGGTGCTGCACCAGGGCGGACGCGGGCTGACCGGGGGAGGACAAAAGTTGCGCAGCGCCCTGGTGGTGGCGCAGGTGGGCGGCTCGCTGACCCTGCTCATCATCGCGGCTCTCTTCGCGCGCAGCCTGGGCCAGGCGCAGCGCACCGATCTTGGCTTCGATCCCAGCCACGTGGTGAACCTGACCATGGACCCGCTGGAGATCGGCTATCAGGAGGCGCAAACCCGCGAGTTCTACCGCAACCTGCTGCAGCGGGTGCGGTCGCTGCCCGGTGTGACCGCCGCCAGCACCGCTTTTTCCGTGCCTCTGGGTTACTACAGCAACGGCGGCACGCTGGCCATTGACGGCTATCATCCGCCCCCGGGACAGCCGGCTCCGGTGGCGATTATGAATTTCATCTCTCCGGGAAATTTCCAGACTCTGGGTATTCCCCTGCTCCAGGGGCGCGACTTCAACGACCGCGATGACGAGAAGGCGCAATACGTGGCGGTGGTGAATCAGACCTTCGTAAAGCAGTACTGGCCCCACCAGAACCCGATTGGCCGGCACTTCCGTGTAGTGAATAATCCCGGCCATTCCATTGAGGTGGTGGGCGTGGCCAAGGACGCCCGCTACATCTTTGTGCGTGGCCCGCAGTATCCCATGGCCTATGTTCCCTTCGTCCAGCACCTGCGCGATGCCAGCCTGCAAACCCTGCAAGTGCGCACCGTGGGAGACCCCCAGGCGATGATTCCGGAACTGGAACGAACCATCGAATCGCTGGCGCCCGAGCTGCCTGTTTTCGAAGTGAAGACCATGACCCAGGCGCTGTACACGCTCAACGGTTTTCTCGCCTACGAAGTAGCCGCCGGCCTGGCGGCGGCCATGGGCATCTTGGGACTGGCGCTCTCGGTGGTGGGCGTCTATGGGGTAATTTCCTATGCCGCCAGCCAGAGGTCGCACGAGATCGGGGTGCGCATGGCGCTGGGCGCGCAGCCCCGCCAGATCCTGCGCATGGTTCTGCGGCAGGGAATCGTGATCGTCGTCCTGGGGCTGGCGGTGGGAGTGCTGGCAGCG
>DATGGJ010000464.1:0-2743 GCA_035308585.1 Terriglobales bacterium | reverse complement strand
TATTACGACTTGGAGCGGCTATGGAAGGCGGCCCGGCGCTTGGAACCCTCGGAGTTGACTGCCCGGCGCAGCCGGACGGGCACCGAAGCCCCCCGTCCGCGCCGCCGGAAGGCATAAGCGCGCATGCCGCAGGCTGACCAGCAGCGCAACCCGCCCTTAGCCTCGGAGGTGAGTTCGGCCGCCCCCGCCCCTGCCATTTCTGCCCAGCAGATTCTTTCCTCCTGGATTGCCGCCGACCCCCTTTCCCTCGAATTGCTGGAAAAAGCTCAGCGCGTGGCTGCCAGCACTTCCACTGTGCTGGTTCGCGGCGAGAGCGGTGTAGGTAAGGAGCTCCTGGCTTCGCTCATCCACTACCTGGGCCCCGGACGCGACGAGCCTCTGGTCAAGATTGACTGTGCCAGCCTGCCCCGCGAGTTGATGGAAAGCGAGCTCTTCGGCTACGAGCGCGGCGCCTTTACCGGTGCCACTCAGACCAAGCGCGGGCGGCTTGAGCTGGCGGGAGCAGGCACCCTGGTGCTGGATGAAATCGCCGCCCTCACCCCTGCCATGCAAGCCAAGCTGCTGCGCGTTCTGGAAGAAAAGCGATTCGAGCGCCTCGGCGGCAACCGTCCCAATGCCTTGGCAGCGCGCATCATCGCTCTGACTAACGCCGACCTCGAGCAGGCCGTCGCCGAAGGCGCGTTTCGCCAGGATTTGTTTTACCGGCTCAATGTTATTCCCCTGGCGGTGCCGCCTCTGCGCAACCGCCGTGGCGATATCGCTCCCCTCATCGGACATTTCCTTCCCCGCCTGGCCGAATTGCACCGCCGCTCCACACCCCAGGTTTCCCCCGCCGCCCTGGCGCTGCTGGAAGCCTATGACTACCCCGGCAACGTGCGTGAGCTGCGCAACCTCCTGGAGCGTGTCCTTGTACAGGCGCAGGGGCCGGAAATCCACCCCGCCGATCTCCCTCAATTGCGCGCCAACAGGCCGAAAATGACCTTGGAAGAACTGGAGCGCGCCTATATCGCCGAAGTGCTCGACGCTACCCGCGGCAAAAAGGGCAAAGCCGCCGAAATCCTCGGCATCAGCCGCAAAACCCTGCTGGAAAAGCGCAAGCGCTACCGCCTGGATTGAACCGGTATTGGGTCTCGATGCCGTCTTTTGTGGGACGGCCGCCCTCGGCTGTCCGGGCGAGCGCAGCTCGCCGGTGCCTGCGCCTAAACCAAGCATGTCTGATACCCTGTAACGTTTCTGCGCCGTCTGACTCCAACCGCCAGGAGAACACTTGAAACCTCGGAACGGTAGTTCCTCCCCTTCCAGTCGCAGGCAGTTTTTGCAATCTACGGTGATGGGTGGAGTAGCGGTGGCCTTGGGTCCGTCGCTGGCCCAGGCCCAGGCTGAGCAAAGCCCCGCACCTCAAGTCCCCAGTTTCGAGTTGGACGAGTTGAGTGTCCGCGACCTGCAGCGCGACATGAGTTCGGGCAAGTTTACGGCGCGTTCTCTGACCGAAAAGTATCTGGCCCGCATTGATGCCATAGACAAGCGCACCATCAATTCCGTGATTGAGGTCAATCCTGACGCCCTGGCCATCGCCGAGCAGCTCGACCGTGAGCGCAAGGCCAAAGGCCCCCGAGGTCCCTTGCACGGTATCCCGGTGCTGATCAAGGACAACATCGGCACCCACGACCGCATGATGACCACCGCCGGATCGCTGGCCCTGCTAGGTTCAATTCCTCCGCGCGATGCCTTCGTGGCGCAGAAGCTGCGCCAGGCCGGCGCCGTCATCCTGGGCAAGACCAACCTCAGCGAGTGGGCTAACTTCCGTTCTACCCATTCCACCAGTGGCTGGAGCGGGCGCGGCCGCCAGACCAACAATCCCTACGCGCTGAACCGCAATCCTTGCGGCTCCAGTTCCGGTTCCGGGGCCGCCGTTTCCGCCAACCTGTGTGCGCTGGCTATAGGCACGGAAACTGACGGCTCAATTGTCTGCCCTGCTAATGCCAACGGAGTCGCAGGCATCAAGCCGACAGTAGGGCTGGTCAGCCGCACCGGCATTATTCCCATCTCCCATACCCAGGACACCGCCGGACCCATGGCGCGCACCCTGGCCGATGCTGCCGCTTTGCTTGGAGCCTTAGCCGGTGCGGACCCCAACGATCCCGCCACCGCTGCCAGCAGCAGCAAAGCCCATTCCGACTACACTCGCTTCCTCGACCGCAAGGGCTTGCGCGGCGCCCGCGTGGGAGTAGTGCGCAAGGCTTTCGGGTTCGATCCCTCTGTGGACCGCATCATGGAAGAAGCCTTGGCCGAGATGAAGCGGCAGGGCGCCACTTTGGTAGATCCCGCCGATATTCCCACCTGGGGTAAGTGGCACAAGCAGGAAAACGAAATCATGCTCTACGAATTCAAGGCCGATTTGAACTCTTATCTTGCTGGACTCGGCCCGCAGGCTCCCGTGCACACGCTGGAAGATGTCATCAAATTCAACAACGCACACGCCAGAGAGGAAATGCCCTACTTCGGCCAGGATTTGTTCGCGCAGGCGCAGGCCAAGGGTCCCCTGACCAGCAAGGATTACCTGGATGCCCTGGAGGAGGCCCTGCGGCTTACCCGCAAAGAAGGTATTGACGCCATCATGGACCAGCACAAGCTCGACGCGCTGGTTGCGCCCACCGGCGGTCCCGCCTGGCTCACCGACCTGGTAGACGGCGATTCCTTCGGCGGCGGCAGCTCGAGCGCCGCGGCCGTAGCCGGGTATCCC
>DATGGJ010000463.1:0-5316 GCA_035308585.1 Terriglobales bacterium | reverse complement strand
CCCCATCCTGAAGATTGGGTTATCACCAATCGGATACGGATGGTGCAGCTTTTAATTGTTCTCTTTCTCCTCTCCGCTCTTGTAGGCGTTGTTGGTAGCCTGGCCGGACTGGCGCTTGCTATCCTCCGCTAAGTCGCCAATATCCGAGCTGAACACCCATCTCTCCTACGTCCGTCCGCCCGAACACGCCCAATCAACCACATAACCGGCGTGCCAGCCAGCGCGGGTATGAGAGAATGCGCTTTCATCCCTATGACCAGGCCGCCCAGCGAGACCGACCGGCTGCGCAAAATCGTGGAAGCCTTTCCTCAGGCCACGGTGACCGTGCTGGGCGATATGGTGGCCGACGAGTTTGTGTATGGCGAGATTTCCCGCGTCTCGCGCGAGGCACCGGTGCTCATCCTCAAACACCGCGAGCGCGAGGTGGTGCCGGGCGGCGGCGCCAACGCGGTTTACAACCTGGCCGACCTGGGGGTAAATGTGCTTCCCGTGGGTGTGGTGGGCGAAGATGAGACCGGCAAGCTGCTGCTCAAGCGCTTTCGCCAGAAGCACATTCCCACCAGCGCGCTGATCCGGGAGAAGGGCTTCACCACGGTCACCAAAACCCGCATTCTGGCGGGCATGACGCACTCCGCGCGGCAGCAGGTGGTGCGCGTGGACCGCGAGCCCGAGAGCGAGCCCAGCCAGCACGTGGTGCGCGAACTCATCCTGGCAGGGAAGCAGTACGCCCACGCCTCCGACGCGCTGCTGGTTTCCGACTACGGCTATGGCGCGGCTACGCCGGAGATTCTCGATTCCATCCGCTCCGGCGGCTGGAACGGTATTCCCATCACCCTGGACTCCCGCTACCGCATGTTCGACTACGCGGGGGTGAGCGCGGCCACGCCCAACGAACCGGAAGTGGAGGAATTGCTGCGGCTGCAGATTGGCAATAACTGGGCCAAGCTGCTCTCTGCCGGCGAGCAGATCATGAAGAAGATGAAGCTGCAGTCGCTGGTCATCACCCGCGGCCGCGACGGTATGGTGGCATTTGAGCGCAAGCAGAAGCCGGTGGATATCCCCATTTACGGCAGCGACCAGGTGACCGATGTGACCGGAGCGGGCGATACCGTGATTGCCACCTACACCGCGGCGCTGGCCGCAGGCGCTGACCCCCAGGCGGCGGCGCAACTGGCCAACTACGCCGGCGGAATCGTGGTCATGAAGCGGGGCACGGCCACGGTGACGCGCCAGGAATTGCTGGACGCACTGCAGCACGTTCCGCCCGCTATCCGGCAACATTGAGCGTGAGTTTCCGATAACATTGAACGTGCCCTCCAACAAGATTTTGGACCGGGAGGCGCTGCGGCGTCGGGTGGCGCAGTGGCGGAGACGGGGCGAGACCGTCGTCCTCGCCAATGGCTGCTTTGACCTGTTGCACGTGGGCCACATCCGCTATTTGAGGGCGGCCAAAGCGCTGGGTGGCCGCCTGGTGGTGGCTCTGAATTCCGATGCCAGCGCCCGCCGCCTGAAGGGCGACGGCCGCCCCCTCATGCCGGAACAGGAGCGCGCCGAAATTATCGCCGCCCTGCAGGATGTGGATGCGGTGGTGATCTTTTCCGAGCCCGACGTGCGGGCCCTGGTGCGCGAAATCCGCCCCGAGATCCAGGCCAAGGGCACCGATTACACCGCCGAGAGCGTGCCCGAGCGCGGCGTGGTGGTGGAGTGCGGGGGACGAGTGGAAATAGTCGGCGATCCCAAAGACCATTCCAGCAGCGACATGCTGCGTGCCATGAAGAAGTGAGATGCAGCTGGCCACCATTGCGGAAGCGGAACAGGCTGGGCTGATGCGCCGGCATGAAGCGGAGGTGCAGGAGGTGGGGCAAGGCCTTGAGCGCCTGCTCATTGTCCGGCTGGGCTCCATGGGCGACATTATCCACGCCCTGCCCGCCGCCACCCTGCTGCGCCGCGCCTTTCCCCCGGCTACCCTGGGCTGGATGATCGAAGAGCGCTGGGCGGCGCTGCTTTGCGCGCCGGGCACCTCTTATGCGGGGCCACGCAGCGCCGGCCGGCCCCTGGTGGATGCGGTCCATGTACTGAATACCCTGGGGTGGCGGTCAGCCCCTTTTTCTGGCCGCACCTGGAAAGATGTGGCGGGCGCGTGGCGGGAATTGCGTGCCTCGCAGTACGAACTCACCGTGGACTTCCAGGGCGCCGTGCGCACCGCCCTGATGGCACGCTGGACGGGAGCGGAGGCGTGCATCGGCTTGGAGCGCCCGCGCGAGCATGCCGCCAGCCTCTTCTACACTCATACTTTGGAAACTCAGGGCCGGCATGTGATCGAGCAGAATGTCGCGCTGGCCGCGGCTATTGCCGGTGTACCCGCGGAGGTGCCCGCGGTTGAGTTTCCTGTGGACCCGCTGGCGGAAGAATCCTGTGAACGGCGGCTGCGCCTGCACGGGGTGCGGCAGTTCGCCATCCTCAATCCCGGCGCCGGCTGGGAGGGCAAACAATGGCCGCCGGAACGCTATGGTGAAGTGGCCAGGGGGTTGGCGGGCATGGGTCTGCGCTGCCTGCTCAATTTCGGCCCCGGGGAGGAGGAGTTGGCCCGAACTGCCGCTGCCGCCAGCGCTGGTGCGGCAGAAGCCGTGCCCAGTTCGGTGAGCGAATTGATCGCCTTTAGCCGGCGGGCGCAGCTCTTCATTGGCGGCGATACCGGCCCCATGCACTTGGCCGCCGCTCTGGGTGTCCCCGTGGTTGCGTTGTTTGGGCCCACCAGTCCGGCGCGCAATGGGCCCTACGGTACGCGCAGCATTGTGTTGCGCAGCGCGTTGAGTTCAAGCACAGAAAGCGCCGAGCGTGCCGCCGCGCGCTCCAGCCGCAAACGTCCTGATCCGGGACTGCTCGCCATCACCTCGCAAGAGGTGCTGGCCGCCGTCCGGCAATTGCTGGAGAGCGGGCTTGCGTAGTTGGGAAAACATTGCACGCCGCATCCGCGTGCCCCTGGGATTCATCTTTGCTATTTTTTATTTGTGGCTGGCCCGTCCCACCTGGGCGTCGCTGCTCGTAGGCGCGGCCATTTGCGTGCCCGGACTGGCGCTGCGCGCGCTGGCTTCCGGACACGTCCAAAAGAACACCTGCCTTACGACCACCGGTCCCTACGCCTACACCCGCAACCCCCTGTATCTTGGCTCCCTGATGCTGGCGGGAGGGTTCGCAGTGGCGGCGCGCAGCTTGTGGATTGCGCTGGCCATCCTGGCCCTCTTCCTGGCTGTTTACCTGCCGGTGGTGCGGGCGGAGGAGGAATTTCTGCGGCTGCGCTTCCCCGAATTTGCCGAGTATGCCCAGCGCGTGCCGCGCTTCCTGCCGCGCTGGAGGCCAACCGAGGTCAGGGTGGTCAGGTTTTCCACCCAGTTATACTGGAAGCACCGAGAATACAACGCCCTGGCCGGCGCCGGCGCCATGATGGCGGCGCTGGCAATCAAGATGGTGTGGTTCCGCTAGAGATGCGTTGCCCTATCTCATTGCCGCGAAGCAGCACCCTGGCCGCGGTGGCCCTGGTACTGGGGACTGTGGCCGGAGCTTTTGGCGGGTCGCCGCGCAACCACGGAAGTGGGGCGAGCGACCTCAAAGGCGCGCTGGAGATCTCGCCGGCAGCGCGCATCTTGCCGCCTTCCGATGGTTACCGCTTTCCTGCTCACCAGACCTATTTCTTCAATGCCGATTGGCACCTGTTGAACGCGGGCACGGCCAGGGTGACCATGGAATCCTCTTCCGATGGACAGCACGCCGTGGTCACCGCCGACACCTCCGGCTTCGTGAACCTGATGTTCGCCGTGCACGACCAATTTCGCACCACCATCAATCCTCGCACCTTCTGCTCGCTGGCTGTCTCCAAGCAAACCCAGGAGGGCTCCCGCCGGCGGCAGACCGAAGTTCACTTCGATTACGCCCATGGCAAGAGCCTGCTGCAGGAGAAAGACCTGAAGACCGGCGCGGTCAAGCATGTGGAACACCCCATCCCGCATTGTGTCACCGACGTGATGTCGGGCTTCTACTACGTGGGCTCGCTGCCCTTATCGCCCGGGCAGAGCTTCGTGTTCCCGGTCAACGACGGCGGGCCCACCGGTGAAATCACGGCCACGGTGGAGGGACGCGAGCCGGTCAAAACTCCTGCCGGCGTGTTCCCCGCGGTGCGGGTGCGCGCCATCGCCAGCGCCGGTCCCATGAAGAACAAGGGCAGTATATGGGTTTGGTACAGTGACGACGGCCAGCGTATCCCGGTGCAACTCAAGGCCAAAGTGAAGTGGGGCACGCTCAACTTCCGCCTGGCACGGGTGGAGCGAAGCAATTGACGATTGATGATTTACGATTGAGGAATTAAAAGCGGTCCCCCGCTGCAGCCAACTGGAAGTTTTCAATCGTCATTCTTCAATCAACAATCGTCAATTACTGCAGGCGGAAGCGCTCGTTCATCAGTCGCTGCAGGCGGGGCTTATAGATAATGTCGTAGGCGAGTTCCTTGTCGGGAAACATGGCCAGGGCGGCGCGCTTGCTGTTGGCCACCAGTTCGGAAGCTTCTTCCACGGTAAGGTCGGTGTCCTGGCTGATCACCGACATGACCATGTTCATCATGATCTGCAGGCGGCGAATTTTTCGGTTCTCGTCTTCGTTTTCGTTCCCTGGTTCAGCCGGTTTCTCCCCGGATTCGCGCGCCTCGTTTTCCATGTCAGCCCCCACCGAAATCACTTCCCAAAAGGCTTTCTGGGTGCGGATTCTACCAGTATTTGGATGTTTTCCAGCGCAGGGGTGTTGCGTTTTCAGCGGCCTGGGTCTAAGTCGGTCAAAGGAAAAGATATAGCGTGGAAGACGCAGGAATTACGAAGGTGCATTAGCCCGGAGCCGGGCCCCGCGTTCAGCGCTGCCGGCGCTCCACATCAATCCGCTCAATGAAAAGGTAGAGCCCGATAGGTTCTTGCGTGAGCTGCCACGATCTTTTTTGGACGAAAGCCTGCTTCTCCGCTATGACTTCGGTCATAGCCTATCGTTTTACGATATTTTAGAGTCGCCGGCGAGAGCCCTTCATCGAAACAGATGATGAATCATTGAGCCCGTCAGGGGCAGAACAGGAGAAATCCCATGCAACCAAGAGTGGACGCCGGGAGACTTTCCCCCGAAGGTTATCGCGCGGTGTACGCCCTGGAACAATACGTTCGCCATTGCGGCCTGGAACTGAAGCTGCTGGAACTGGTTCGTCTGCGGGCTTCGCTGCTCAACGGCTGCGCCTATTGCGTTGACATGCACACCAAGGATGCCCGCGCCGAGGGCGAAACTGAG
>DATGGJ010000462.1:0-2240 GCA_035308585.1 Terriglobales bacterium | reverse complement strand
CCTGGGCGAAATGAAATCGCGCGTCGCGCTTCCGGCGTTGCGGCTCGCGCTGGGCGACGAAGCCCCACAGGTAAGCTTCGCGGCGGCCAAATCTCTGTGGCAACTGGGCGATAACGCCGGCCGTCGCGTATTGCTGGATGTGTTGCAAGGCGACCAAGGAACCAGAGATGGGTTCGTCGCCGGTCATATGCGCGAGGCGAAGCGCCAGCTTCAGGACAAGAAGGCGCTGGTTGCCATGGGCGCGGAAAAGGGCGCCGGCGAATTTTTGCCCGGACCGCTGTCCATGGGGGTGGGTCTGGCCAGGCAACAGTTCTCACCCGCGAGCGATCCGGCACGGGTGGCATGTGCCGATCTGCTCTCGCGCCGGCCGGATAAAGCCACCATGCTGGCGCTCAAAGCGGCGCTGGTGGACCGGGATTGGGGGGTGCGCGTGGCTGCGGCCATCGCCCTGGGCAAAATGGGTCGCGCGGAGACCAAGCCGTGGCTGGAATTCGCTCTGGACGACGGCAAGCCGGCGGTGCGCGACGCCGCGGCGGTCGGCATCTTGCGCATGAGCGCTCGCCGGACCGGCGCTTCTACCTACGCTACCCTGCAATAACCCAGGCCGGCAACGCAGGCCTAAGCTACGGCAGTCTAATCCTCTTATGGGACGTGCTATTTGGGGATGCCTGATTTCAACAATCCTGCTCCTGGGGGGAATCGCTGCCGGCCGCACACCACCGCAGCTGCCGGCCGGCGAACTGGTGCGCCGGGTGATCGCCCATGAACTGCAGGCTGAAAAACAGGATAACAGCTACTGGATGTTTCGCTTGCAGCAGTCGCAATCAGGCGAAACGAAAACGGAGGCGATCGTCGAAACGCCGCACGGTTGGGCGCGGCGCTTGCTGGCCATTAACGGTCACCCGCTAACCTCGCAGCAGCGCAACCAGGACGAGCAGCGCCTGCACAAGCTCCTCACCGATCCCGCCGAGCAACGCAAGAACCAGGAAGACACCCGCAATGACGTGCAGCAGGCGCAGCAACTCCTGCAAATGCTCCCCGATGCCTTCCTGTACACCTACGCCGGAGGCAAGGACGGGATAGCGAAGCTGAATTTCCGTCCCAACCCGAAATTTCATCCCCAATCGCGCAAGGCCACCGTATTTCATGACATGGTTGGGTCCTTGTGGCTGGACGTGCGGCAGCAACGGCTGGCTAGGATCCAGGGACATTTGAACCAGGAGGTGAAGTTTGCCGGCGGCCTGCTCGGTCATCTCGATAAAGGCGGCACCTTCGACGTCAAGCAGACCAAGATCGCTCCCGGGGTGTGGGACGTGACCTACATGAATATCCAAATGAATGGCAAGGCGCTCTTTTTTAAGACTATCGCCGTCCGCGAGAAGGATATCCGCTCCGATTACCGCCGCGTTTCCTCTCAACTGACGCTGGCGCAGGCGGCTGATCTGCTCAACCGGCAGACGAGTACGGTGGCTGCAAGGCGCTAGGCGGGTTACAAGCAGGTTGGGCTACGCCACAAGAATTGTGCAAAATGCTGTGGAAAACTGGGACGGGTCCCCGCGCGTGGCGGCAACCGGAAATGGCTCAGCACATTGCGTGTCTAACGATAACTGAAATCAGACTATGTATTTGCACCAACAACCGGCGTTGACTTTTTTTGTCATTGCCCTTACCTTCACTTGCGTCGACGGCTGAAAGGGTTGGTTAAATCAAATTGGCCAGTCCGAAGTAAGCTGGGTGATTAGCCGGGCGGGGCAACCCGCAGGGCGACTGGACCCGAAAAAACCGACGGCTCTGCGAGGAGAAGTCGGGGTCTGGAACCGCGAAAGCGGTGATCGCGTCAGGGGCTGCGATGGTGCACGTATCCACGCTGCCAGCTCCCTCGCAAGAGCTGGTGGCTAGAGCGTAACCAATGTCGCAGCCCTTTTAATTTCTACTGGAAAGCCTTCCTCTGCGCCGCATCTAGGCGGCGTTTCCAAAAAGAAGTAGTCGGTAGTCGGCAACACCTTGCACCACGGGGGGCGGAACTTACTGACCCCTGACTCCCACTTTCTCAGTACTTCCACATCTGGATGATGCTGCCGCCGCGCTCGAAGCTGACTTCGTCCATGAGTTGGCGGATGAGAAAGACGCCGCGTCCGTGGTCGTTGTAAACGTCCTGGACCACGGGCTTGGGGGCAGCGGAGAACTCGAACCCCGGGCCGGGGTCGGTTACCACAATCAGAATGTGGCCGCTTTCATCA
>DATGGJ010000461.1:0-1825 GCA_035308585.1 Terriglobales bacterium | reverse complement strand
GTTCTTCAACATCAGCGAGATCGGGAACGATCTGGAATTCCGAGGCTCGGTCGCGTGCCCGACGATTCGTATTGACGGGCTGACCGTGGCCGGTCAGTAGAGTCTCAGCTTTTGAGTTTCCTTTCTAAGGCTGGTTCTGCTGGCCGAGTTCCCACCATATGCTCTTCTGAGCTGAGAATCAGCACCAGCCTGCCCGCAAGGGGAGCAAACCCCGACTTATTGCCTACATCCAACAGACCTGTTGGCCTGGTCGCTTATTACTTCTTTTCACCGAGGCTATACCCCTGGGCCGGGAGTTG
This sequence comes from Terriglobales bacterium, assembly GCA_035308585.1. Lineage (GTDB taxonomy): Bacteria > Acidobacteriota > Terriglobia > Terriglobales > Acidobacteriaceae > JAICWP01. Next base: position 1,526 of record DATGGJ010000461.1, on the reverse strand, counting down.
ATGGATGGCAACAAACCCGCAGTATCCGGAGCAGAAAAGACCGCACCTGCATCCCCGATTGCAAACGCCGCCTAACCGGAGCTTCCCCTGGCCGCTGATCGTGATCCTTATCGTCGCGGCTATTCTGGCAGCCCTGATCTGGTGGCTGCCACAAGCGCCCAAGAAGCAGCTGCCGCCCAACGCGGCGGCGGTGCCGGCGCAGCCCACCGGCAACCAAATCCAGCTCACGAATTTGAAGATGACACCCTCCACCGTGGGCAGCGCGTTCTACGTGGAAGGCATGCTTTACAACAACGGCAACTCCGACATTACCGGGGTACAAGTGCAGGCCCAATTTCACGGCACTAACGGGCAGATGTTGGAAACCCAGACACGCCCGATGGAAGGCATGGTGGGCAACTCGGCAACGGAAGCGCAAAATCTGACCCAGGCTCCCATCAAGCCCAACCAGTCGCGCGCCGTGCGCATTTACTTTGACCACTATCCCGCGGGCTGGAACAAGCAAATGCCCGACCTGAAGGTCACCACGGTGACAGCGCACGCGCCCTAGCCGCAAGGTGAAAGGTTTTTTCGTGGACACGTGAAGTCGAGGCCGTGTCCATCCCGGGACCCCACCGCCGCTTTTACCGGGTACGGTGGGGTGAGATTGGGGCCCGGCAGTTCTGCTGCCGGGCCTTCTTCTTTGCGCGCCAAGGCCGGAAAGTTGGCGCGAGTTCCCGAGGAGTACAATTCCGCCATGGGTGGGCTGATACAACAGCCGGCGCGGCAGGACGAAGGCGGCCGGATCTGGACGTTTGTCGGGTTGGGCGTAGCCATCGTGGTGATCGTAGTGGCCGTGCTGGCCGTCATTGGACGCAGCGGCCGTACCGGGCCGCAACTGCCTCCCGCTTATGCCTCCAGGCTGCAGCTCACCGATCTCAAGATGAGCGCGGCAGAGAATTTTGTGGGCGCCACGGTCACTTACCTGGACGGAAAAATCACAAATTCCGGCGATAAGACCGTTACACGCGCCACCGTGCAGGGAATCTTCACCAACAGCCTGGGGCAGGTAGTGCAGCGCGAGACACTGCCTATCCACGTCCTGACTACCAGCACTACAGGCGGCATCTATACCGACGCGGTGGACCTCAGCGTTGCTCCCCTCGCCCCCGGTCAAAGCCGCCCCTTCCGGCTCACCCTGGAGCACATTTCCGCCGACTGGAACCACGCCGCGCCCGAACTGAAGATCGTGGACGTGGCCACAAAATAGCAGTCGGCACTCAGCAGTCAGCTTGGCAGCGCCGGCATCTCGCCAGCTGCCCGGGGGTGGGATGCCCGCGAGACAGCGGCCCGGCGGGCGCTGCGGGCTGTCGCTTGCTACAATCACCCCATGCCCGAAACCAAGACGGTGCGGCTGACCGCGGCGGTCAAAGCCGCGGGTTGAGCTTCCAAGCTGAGTCCGGCGGCGCTGGACGCGGTGCTTGGGAAATTAGCCCGGCAACAGGACGCGAACGTGCTGGTCGGCTTCGACAAGGCCGACGACGCCG
>DATGGJ010000460.1:0-2423 GCA_035308585.1 Terriglobales bacterium | reverse complement strand
GTGATCGCCAACAACAACAGCGACCACCAGGCCGTCGTAGGTGGCGCCAGCAAGGCAGTCGAGCAGGCCATGGAAGCGTTCCAAAAGGCCGGTTATGAGGTGGCCGCGTTGCCTGTGAGCCATGCTTTCCATACTTCGATTGTGGCCCCGGCGAGCGAGCCGTTGCGCAGGGTGCTGGAGCGACTGCGCTTGCAGTCTCCGAAAATACCCATCGTCGCGAACCTCAACGGTGAGTTTTATCCCGCTGGTTCTGATGTGGTGCCCCGGATGTTGGACATCCTCGCGCAGCAGGTGGCATCACCGGTGCAATTCACCAAAGGTCTGCTTACGCTTTACGAAGCCGGCGCCCGCGTCTTCGTGGAAGTTGGACCCAAGAAGGCGCTGCAGGGATTTGCGGAAGATGTGCTCGGCGGGCGCGGCGATGTGCTGTCTCTGTTCACCAATCATCCCAAATTCGGTGACATTCCCGCCTTCAACCAGGCGCTTTGCGGGCTTTATGCGGCAGGATTGGGCCGCGGAACCGCAGAGGCGGTGCCGGAGCACCTGAGCATTGATGCTTCTGCGGCAGAAAGGCCCGAATCAATGACCATCGTAAGTTCTAAAAACATGGTTCCCGCTGGCCCCTCAGTTCCGCGGAACGGGGATCGTTACCTTGAACTCGGCCACATGTTTGCTGATGTGCTGGAGCGTGGCTGGCAGATCTATGGCGGCCGGCAATCGGTGCGGGCAAGCGCACCGGTGGCCATCACGGGGGCGGCACTGGGCCTGCCGGGCACCGGGCACGTTTTCGATGACGGCAACATTGGCCGCATTCTGCGCGGCGACCAGTTCATTGACGTGGTTCCCGGGCGCCTGCGCCGCGCCATGCTCGATAAGCACATCACGCGCCTGGTGAAAAGCGAGAATGGCGGACCTACCTTCGAGACCATTCATGATGTGGCCGACGTCATCAAACTGGCGGGTCGTGGCGGAGCCTTGGATCTGGAAAAGGAATTTGGCGTCTCTCCCGATAGAATCGCCGCTCTTGACCGCGTCACCAAGCTGGCGATTGCAGCCGGAATTGACGCCTTACGCGACGCCGGCATCCCGCTGGTGATGCGTTACAAAACCACCAGCAAAGGTACCCATTTGCCGGACGGGTGGGCGCTCCCAGACGCTCTGCGCGACGATACGGGGGTGATTTTTGCCTCTGCCTTCCCCGGCTACGACTCCTTTGCGGACGAGATGGCTCGCTACTACGAGGACCGGGCCCGCCGCGAGCAATTGGCCACGCTGGAAAGCCTGCGTGCCCGCATGGCAGAGACGAATGGACATTCCATCCTGGAGCAGGAACTGGAGCGCCGCGCGGAAGAGTTGCGCGACACTATCGAGAAAGAGCCGTATGTATTTGACCGCCGCTTCCTGTTCCGCACGCTGTCCATGGGACACTCCCAGTTCGCCGAATTCATCGGCGCCCGCGGCCCGAACACCGCCATCAACGCCGCTTGTGCGAGCACCGCACAGGGCGTAGGACTGGCGGAGGACTGGATCCGGGCCGGCAGATGCACACGGGTGATCGTCATCTCAGCCGACGATGTCACCTCCGATCACATGCTGGAATGGTTTGGCGCCGGGTTTCTGGCTACGGGAGCAGCAGCTACCGACGAAGTGGTGGAAGATGCAGCCATTCCCTTCGACCGCCGCCGCCACGGCATGATTGTCGGAATGGGCGCCGCTGCCCTCATCGTGGAGAGCGCTGAGGCGGCGCAGGAACGGGGAATACAACCGATCTGCGAAGTGCTGAGCGCAGTCACCGCGAACAGCGCCTTTCACGGCACGCGTTTGGACGTGCACCACATCGGTCAGGTGATGGAAAACCTGGTAGCCCAGGCGGAAGCTCGCCACGGCATACGGCGTCAGGAAATTGCATCGCGAACGGTCTTTGTTTCCCACGAAACCTACACCCCTGCTCGCGGAGGCAGCGCGTCGGCGGAAATCTTCGCCTTGCGGCACGTTTTCGGAGACGTTGCTGATCGAATTGTCATCGCCAACACCAAGGGCTTCACCGGGCATGCGATGGCCACCGGAATTGAAGATGTGGTCGCCGTTAAAGCGCTGGAAACGGGCTGTGTGCCGCCGGTCGCCAACTTCAAGGAAATTGATCCGGAACTTGGCTCACTGAATCTTTCAAAGGGCGGAATTTACCCGGTGGAGTATGCCTTGCGGCTGGGCGCCGGCTTCGGGTCGCAGATCAGCATGACGCTGGTGCGGTGGGTGAGCACGAAGGATGGTGTACGCCGCAGTCCGAATGCTCTGGGTTATGCTTACCGCATCAGCGACCCGGCTGCCTGGAAAACCTGGCTGGCCAACATCGCAGGCCATCCAGAGGCGGAACTGGAGATCGTGCACCGCACTCTGCGAGTGCGCGATAAGGGACCTGCGGC
>DATGGJ010000459.1:0-2942 GCA_035308585.1 Terriglobales bacterium | reverse complement strand
AAATACAAGTTGAAGAAAACATTGGATTTTCAGGCAAAAAGGCGAGTTTAAGTCTGTACTACTTCGCTGGAGGGAATGGGCCTTTCGTACGTTTCGGACGCGCCGACCGCGAACGATAATAGTACCTGCTGCGGTATGCGTTTTTGGAACACCCACATGAGAAGGCATTTTCCAAGATTCGCGGCCGATATGCCGATGGTGGCGACGGTGATCGGGGACCGGGAAATCCGCGCTCTGCAGGGCCGCTGCACCGTGGTCTCCGAAGGCGGGCTGGGCGGCTTGTTGCCGGGACACATCCCGCTTGGCGAGGTTGTGGCTCTGGAGCTCCACTTCCCTAATTCAGAGCGAATGATCCGGGTTAGCGCCGCCGTGCGGCACAGCCAGTACCCGAACTACGGATTGGAATTTCTAACCTTGGGCGAACACCAGCGCAAGGTGATCGCCCGTTACTGCGAGATGCACAGCCGACCGGCACGAGCCCTGCTCATTGATATGATCCGCCGATACTTTCTCGCCCAAGACAATTAAGCCGCGCTCAGAAATTGCCCTGGGCAGTTTTGTGCTTGCCAGGCAATGCGTCGAGCAGGGCCGCAGCCGTTGTTTGAGCGAGGCGCCTCCCCAGCGGCTCCCACCGGAATTCGCGTTGTTCGGCGGACAGGCCTAAGTGTTGGTCAATCTCCTGGGTTATCTGACGCAGATCGGGGCGAGCCCCACCCTGCTCCGCAAAGGCCAGAAGGAGGTGATGGGCCTGCTTGCGCTCGATCACCTCCAGCGCATCGAGCAATTGGCGATGGGCGGTCCCCTCCCAGATGGCCAGAATCATGGCTTCGCGCAGCCAGCGTTCCACCCGGAATTCCTCAAGGACGCCCAGGCCGCCGTGCACCTCCATGCCCCACTTGGCGGTCTGCGCCGCAAATTCCGCCGTCCAGTACTTGGCGAGGTGAGCCAGCAGACGGAAAAGGTGGTAACGCTCGGAGTAGGGCCGGCGCTCCTTCCAGACTTCATTAAGAAGCTGGCTCGCCTGCCAGGCGAGGGCAAAGCACTGGCGCAAGCCCTGAAGGCGTTCTTCAAACTGACGGCGCAGGAGAGGATGGTCGAGGATGCGCTTGCCAAAAGCGATTCGCGTTTGAGCGAAACCCAGCGCGTCGGCCAGTGTGCGCTGCGCCAGGGCCACGCTGCCCAGGCTGTTGGCCACGCGGGAGACATTCAGCACCTCCAGGATGAGATAAATTCCCTCCTCGGCGCCGCCCAACAGATAAGCCTCGCTCTCGCGCAGTTCAACTTCGCCGGTGGGAACCGAGCGGGTGGCAATTTTATCCTTGAGACGGCGGATGGTGTAGTTGAGCTCTCCGTCGGAGCGCCAGCGGGGGAGCAGGTAGAGCGCCAGGCCGCGCACCCCCAGGGGCCCGCCTTGAGGACGCGCGGCGGCCACAGCCAGTTCCGCTCCCGCATTGCTGGCAAAGTATTTATCCCCGGTCAATCGCCACATGTCGCCGTCGCGCACGGCCACGGTTTCCACACTCGCTCCCAAGTCGGAACCGCCCTTGATTTCCGTCATCCAGGTGGCGCCCTGCCATACCTCGTCATTCTGGCGCAGAAGTTTGGGCAGGAAGCGCTCTTTCAGGCGATCGTCGCCGTATTTGGCGAGAGGCAGGGCAGTGGAGAGAGACACTGTGTACGGACAAGAAAGGCCGCTGTCGTAGAAGGAGGTCAAATAGATGAGCAGGAAGGCGGGCAGCAGCGAATCCTGTTCAAAGGCGCGCCACAGTACGCCAGCTCTGTAGCCTTGCTTCAACATGCGCCAGTAATCCGGCGGGTACAGGATTTCATCCGCCCGCTTGCCGGCCGCGTCGAACATACGCAGCCAGGGAGTGCCGCCGCGGTCAACGCTGTCGGAGATGGCGCGTCCCTCCTGCTCCCACCATTGCTCGTAATCCTTCAGCACCGGATCATGAGCGGTGGGACCGATCATTTCCCGCAAGAAGTGATGGGGAGAAGCCAGAGCATCGAACATCGCGCACCCCGCCTTCTGTTTATTTAAAGACGGATTTCGGCAGCATGACGTGAACACCCACGCTGCCGTCCACCAGCTGGGTGATATCCACGTCCCCGGCCACGCTGGTCAGCATGTAGGCATCGTCGCGGGTCATGTGTTTTTCACTCACCAGGAAATCAATCATCTGCCGCACCGCGATGCGGGTGGCCTGATCCAGGTCATGGTCAAAGCCCATGCTGATGTAGTGGGTGGGAGTTTCGGCACGGGGATACTTCTGGTTCGCGCCTTTGTGAACTATGAACTGCAAGGTGCCGACAAGGGAGGTTTCCATGGCGGTGATATCCACTTCGCCATTGCCCTGGCCGGCATGCCCATCGCCGATTTCAAAGAGCGCGCCCGGCGCCCACACCGGCAGGTACAAGGTGCTGCCCGCCACCAGTTCCTTGTTGTCCATGTTGCCGGCATGGATGCCAGGCGGAGCGCTATCAACCCGGCCGTAATCGGGAGGAGGCGCCACTCCCAGGCTGCCGAAAAAGGGATGCAATGGGATCTCGATGCCGGGCGCGAATCTGGCCAGCATGCGCTCCTGGTCCAGAGGGATGATCTTTATCCTGCGGTAGGGGAAATCTTCGGTCAGGAATCCTCGAGTGGGGGCGAAGGCATTGTAAGCGTAAGGAATGGCCAGCTCAATTTTCTGGATGCGCACTTCCAGGGTGTCGCCGGGGGCGGCGTCTTCCACGTACACCGGACCGTCAAGAATGTGACCCCCCGGACCCTTGTTGGTTACTTCCTTGTATATTTCTCGCAGGCTTGGCTGCACCTGTCCGGGAGGAACACCGGCCTTTTCCAGGCCGGCGGGGCTGTTGGTAATAAGGGTCTCAAACTTCACCGTGTCGCCGGAACGAATGCGCAGCACGGGAGGAGCAGCGGCATCGTAATAGCCCCA
>DATGGJ010000458.1:0-7639 GCA_035308585.1 Terriglobales bacterium | reverse complement strand
GGGGCCGGACGGGAAACCGCTGAAAATCCACAATCAAAAGGGCAAAGAGGTGAAGTACCAGCTGGTATACCGCGATGGGTACACGGCGAAGCACCAGGTGGAATAGCTTTTAGCGCCTGGTACTCAGCACCTGGTTGCCAGTCATTTAAAAAGGCTCAGCCGAAGAGGCTGGGCCCTTTTGCCTTGTGGGCTTTGGGGGCTTGGGGGAGAGCCTCGATTCGCGCCCCCCTTCGCATCCACCCGGTAGCGCTCGCTCGCGATGACACCAAGGGCACACTACATTTTGGGCAGGATTTCGCGCAGGGCCCATTGAACGCGATTCACGGCGTGGTCAATGTCGGCAACCTCCTTAGCGTGCTCCTGGTTGGCGTGGACGCTGAAGGAGATGACCTGCAGCGCGTTTCGGATGTGATGGTTCATCTGGTCAATGGTTTCCAACCGCTGCAGAATCAATTTGCGGCGGCGGCGGCCCGCGTCCAGAATCTTGTAAAACAGCACGCCCGCGAGCAGGGCAGCCAAGGCGTCGGAAACTTCGACCGTGGCCACGGGCGAGTCGCGGTGTACGAGCAGTATGTAGTCCAGGGCCAGGCTGCTGCAGAAAACGAACAAGGCAAACAGCAGGGAGATGACCGCCAGACGCTGCCAGGTGGGAAGCCAGTCTCCGGCCAGGGATTTGCCCGGCGCGGGAGCGTCGGCCACATGGAGGGGGACTGGAAGCGATTGCGGCGGGACATTAGGCTCGGGATCACGCCCGGGTAACACGCTGTGCATGGGAAAACCCCAAAACTGCGGCGCAACAATTTTACTACCTTGCCTGGGACATGATTAGTGAATATGGAAAACACTGTCCAACAGAAAGAGAAAGCCGACGCCTACAAACACCAGGAGAGCCATCTTTACCCCGGGCTCCTGGTTGACTTCGGGGATGAGGTCGGAGGCGGCGACGTAAATGGTGACGCCGGCGGAGAGGGGAAGTCCGGCGCTGACCGCGTGCTTGAACAAAACCATGGTGAGCACGCCGGCGAGGGTGGCGGCACCCAGGAGGGCGGAGGCGCCCCAGGCGATGCTCCGGCTGCGGCCGCTGGCCAGCATCACCGAGGCCACGGTAAAGCCTTCCGGAATTTTGTGCAGGAAAACGGCGATGAAGATGATCCACCCCAGCCAGCTGGAAACCAGAAAGCCGGAGGTGATGGCAATGCCGTCGAAGAAGGTGTGGATTATGAGGCCAAGGAGGACGGAGATGCCTTTGCGCGCCTGTGCGAATTCAGCGGTGTGGGTTTCCTCGCCGAAGTGGAAATGAGGCGTGACCGTGTGCTCAAAAAAGTGAATGAGCAGGTAGCCGAGGAGGACAAGAAAGCCGGCGCGGAAGCCGCGCAGCTTTACACTCTCGGGCACCATTTCCACCAGCGACGTCGCCAGCATGAAGCCGGCGCCCAGGGCTACGAAGTATTTGAGGTAACGCCGCTCCCATGGCCGGCGAACAATGACAGCGCCGCCGAGGAGGTTGGCGGCGGCGGCGGTCAGGCCGAGCAGAATGCTGAGCAGTATTGGGTGCATTTGTCAGGTCTCGGTTGTGGGGACCTGGACTCGGAAGAATAACAGCAACCAGTAGCAAGTACCCAGCACCCGGTACCGGGTTAGAGCAACCACGGTCAGGAGTGGAACCAGGCACCGGCAGTGAGATCTACCCGGAATGGCGGATGTGCATGACATCGCCATCCTGCACAATATAGTCCTTGCCTTCCAGGCGCAGGGTGCCGCGGGCGCGGGCGTTGGCCTCGGAGCCGGCCTCCAGCAGCGCATCCCAACGGATTGTTTCAGCGCGAATGAAGTGCTTCTCCAGGTCGGAGTGGATGGCGCCAGCTGCCTCCACCGCGCGGGTGTCGCGGGCGATGGTCCAGGCGCGGCATTCGTCTTCCCCTACGGTAAAGAATGAAATCAGGCCCAGCAGTTCATAGGTCTTGCGGACCAGTCTGACCAGGCCGCTTTCCTGCAAGCCATAGCTGGCCAGGAATTCGGCGGCGTCCTCATCGGCCATTTCGGCTAATTCGGCTTCCACTTTGCCGCAAATGGCGGAGGCGCCAGCGTTGGGACGGGCGGCCACTTCGGCCAGGCCGTGTTTGGCAATGGCGGCTTCCAGCTCGCGGCCCAGGTCGGAGGACTCGCTGATGTTGAGCACGTAGAGGATGGGTTTTTCGCTCAGAAACATGAAGCCGCGAACCCGTTTTTTGTCCTCCGGAGTCATAGGCATTTCGCGCAGCGGGAGCTCGCTTTCCAGATGAGCTTTGGCGCGCAAGAGCAGGTCGTGTTCGCGCTCCAGTTCAGGGGAGCGCATCTTCTTCAAATCCTTTTGCAGGCGCTCCATGCGCTTCTCGATTTGCCCCAGGTCGCTGAGAATGAGGTCGAAGTCCACATTTTTGATGTCGCGCAGAGGATTGATTTCGCCGACATGGGGAACGGAGGGATCTTCAAAGGCGCGCACCACGTGGGCGATGGCATCCACGCCGCGAATATTGGTGACAATGGATTCACTGAGCCCCTCCTTGGGGCCGGCCGCCGTTTTTGTGGACGCCACCGGCATGGCAGCCACGTCCACGTATTCGACTGAAGCGTGGATGAGCTTGCGCGGGTTGCACATGGCGGCCAGGCGGTCCAGGCGGTCGTCGGGCACCTTGGCCATGCCCACATGGGCCTCGCGCGGGTTGGCAGAGGCGCGCTCGGAGAGGTGCGCCTTGGTCAGAATACGGAAGAGCGATGATTTGCCCACCTGGGGCAGGCCGATGATTCCGGTTTTCATAAGAAAAATTAGTTGGTAGCTGGCGGTTGGTAGTTGGTACCGGTCTGGCAGCTACACTTCCATCATAAACGGAGGCAGGTACGGAGACCGCGACGATGTAGGTAGATTGGAGTCGGGGGTCGGTCGTCTAGATTCGGCGGGCGCCGACTACTGACTCCTGACTACCGACTCCCGAGTTCAGCGGCCACCATGCATAGCAGTGGAGGCCGGCATGGTAATTGTGGTGGCGGAGCGAGGCTGGACAGCGGCGCGGGCAGTCAGGTAAATCAGCGCCAGGCCCAGCAGGAGTACCGCGCCTTCCAGGCGGGTGGACCAGACGTGCAGGGAATTGAACTGCAGGCGCACAGGATTGTCGGGAGCTACGGCATCGATCTGGCCCACCGCGAGGCGCAGGGCATCCATGCGTGGAATGATGGAAAACTGCAGCACGGCGGTAAGCGCCAGCATGAGATAAACCAGCACGTTGCGCGCGGCGAGAGGCTGGGCCGAGGCCGCGGTCAGACGGGCGTAAGCCAGGGATGCCAGCAGGTAGACGACTCCCGCAACCAATCCCATCCAGTGCAGCGTTTTCAGCGAGCGGGTAACGACCAGACCGGCGAGATGCGGGGTGGGCAGAATGGTGAACAATGCAGGCGCCACCACGAAGGCGAAGAAAATAATTCCGCCCACCCACACCACCAGCGAGAGCAGCATGAAAAAGCGGAGCAGAGACATAGCAGGGCCATCCTTCCGGTGGAAGGTATTCTACAGGTTTCAAAGTTTCAAGGTCAGTTCCGGCGTTCGGTGAAGAGCGGGCGGGGAAGCAGGTCCCCCGCTGCGCTTGCCTGCTAAAGCTCGGTCGCGCAGCTCAGGATGACAAATCAGCTATACCGGAACAGCGACGGTATCCACAATTTCCTTTAGCACCTGCTCGGCTTGTTCGGTTTTCTTCAGCGTGGAGGAATAGAGGGCGTTGACCACCACACGATGGGCGAAAACCGGGACGACCAGCGGCTTGAAGTCTTCGGGAGTGCAGAAATTGCGGCCCTCGACGTACGCCAGGGCCTGGGCGGCACGAAACAGCATGAGGGCGCCGCGGGGCGAAACGCCAAGAGAGAGGTACTCTGATTCGCGGGTGCGCTTCACGATCTCCAGCGTGTAGCTGACCAGGGACTCGTCCACCTGCACGCGTGTGACTTCCTGCTGAATGGCGAGGACATCGGCAGCGCTGAGCAGGGGGCGAATCTCGTCCAGACGGGCGGCGCCGGCTTGCGAGCGCAGGATGGCGCGCTCGCTGTCGCCTTCCGGATACCCCATGCGCACCCGCATAAGAAAGCGGTCCATCTGCGATTCCGGCAGTGGATAGGTGCCGTGGTGTTCCACCGGATTCTGGGTGGCGATGACCAAAAAGGGCTGGGGCAGGGGGTAAGCGTGGCCATCCACCGTGACCTGGCCTTCATTCATGGCTTCGAGCAGGGCGGATTGGGTTTTGGGAGTGGTGCGGTTGATTTCGTCGGCCAGCAGTATGTTGGTGAAGATAGGCCCGTGGCGAAACTCAAACTTCTGCTCCATGGCGGAGTAGATGGAAATGCCGAGCACGTCGCTGGGCAGCATGTCGCTGGTGAACTGAACGCGCTGAAAGGTGCAGTCCAGGCTGCGGGCCAGCGCCTGGGCGAGGGTGGTTTTGCCTACCCCGGGCACGCCTTCGATCAGCAAGTGGCCACGCGCGAAGATGGCGACCAGGGCGAGGCGAACCACTTCGTCTTTGCCGCGAATCACGGTGCGCAGGGCATTTTCAAGCTGTGCCGGGCGCGAGACTGTGGCCGCAGGGGTGGACATGGAAAGTTGATTTTACTATGCAGGCAGGGGATTGCTGAGATTACTTCCGGGTAAGCACCAGGAGTCGGGAACCGTGAGTCACAGTAGTCGGCCAACCACAACCGGCGGCCTGCTGAAGGCAGGCATATATGGCAAGGTGATGAAGCTATCCGCTACAATTTCGGCCCGCCTCCTTTGTTGCGCTTGGCCATGAGTCAGTTGGGCAAGAAGAACCCAGTCCACCGGGCACGGTTACTGCAGAACTATGCAACTGTTGCGGTAACAATAACAACCAACAGAATCAGCCCTCCCATTCACTTGGCGATTCGAGTCAGGTGCCTATCTCCCCGTGTAGCAGGCTGTGAGAATTGAGAACAGAGAAGTGATTTCACCTAGCCATTTGGGTGATGTGCCCGGATCTCGCTTAGCGGCATGATGAAAAGCGTTGCAAAGACCACAGTCTTAATTCAGGAGAGTCACATGGCAGGGAGCAGAGCAGGATGGGCGGAGGTTTCGGAGGATTTGGCGCGAGTTGTGGAGGAGGTGGGACGGGCAGTGGTGGCGCTGCAACCAGCGGAGGCACACGCTGCCAGCGGGGTGATATGGCAGAAGGGAGTGGTGGTCGCGGCCAACCACGCGGCGCGCGGCGATGAAGTGGCAGTCATATTGCCAGGCGGGAAAGCCGCGGTCGGGCGAACAAAAGGACGCGACCCGGGCACCGATCTGGCCATCTTTACCCTGGAGGAAGGAGAAGGCTCGGGTGTGGCAACGCCAGGGGATGCCAAACAGTTGCGAGTTGGCCACCTTGTGCTGGCACTGGGGCGGACGCGGCGCGGCAATTTGACCGCCAGCTCAGGCATCGTCTCCGGGCTGATGGAGGAGTGGCAGACTTGGCAGGGAGGCCAGATAGACCGTTTCATCCGCCCCGACCTGACGTTGTATCGGGGATATTCCGGCGGGCCGCTGGTGAATGCCAGGGGAGAAGTGGTGGGCATCAACACGGCGGGCCTGCGGCGGGGCACGCCCATCACGATACCGAGCAGCACGGTTACGCGCGTGGTGGCCGAACTGCTGGCCAAGGGACACGTCGAGCGCCCCTACCTGGGCGTGGCCCTGCAACCCGTAGCCTTGCCGGAGGAGATGAAAACCAGGCTCAACCTGAGCGGCCGTTATGGACTGTTGCTGGCGCAGGTGGAGAGCGACGGCCCCGCGGCGGCGGCGGGCCTGATGCTGGGAGACCTTGTGGTGGAGATTGGGGGCAAGCCGATCGCGCAGAGGCACGATTTGCGGTGGCTGCTGGGCAAGGAGAAAGTGGGGGAACGGGTGTCGGTCGGGGTCGTACGCAGCGGCGAAAAGAAGGAGGTTTCGGTGACGCTGGGAGACCGCTTCGGGCGATGAGTCTGAAAGCAGCAGCGGGACGGGCAGCGCGCGTCCTGGTGGTGGCGCCGTCGGCGGAGCGTGTTCTGGCGCTGCGGGCGAAGCTGGCGGAAGCGCCGGAGTTCGAATTAGCGGACATCTCACCCGCCGATTGGAACGCGGCCGCACGCCAGGCGCAAGCGGGCGAGGTTGTGGTTGTTGACACGGACGATGGGGATGGGGGAAACGGCATTGCGGAGTCGGCTGCCGGAGTAGTCTTGCTGGTTGACAATTCGGAGGCGGGTTGGGTGGCGCACTTGCTCGCCGCGGGCGTCCGTGCCGTATTGCGGCGCGATTGCAACGGGCGGCAGCTCGTGGCGGCGGTTCAGGCGGCTGCTGCCGGGTTCAGCGTCGTGGAGCCGGACGCGCTGCACGCATTAATGCGTTCTTCGCCAGAAAACATCGAACTGGAGCCAGGGGACGAGGAACTGACGCGGCGCGAGACCGAGGTTCTGCACATGATGACGGAAGGCCTGAGCAATCGCGAGATCGCGTCCACGCTGGGCATCTCTGAACATACCGTGAAGTTTCATATCGCTTCGATTTTCGGCAAACTGGGCACCTCAAGCCGCACAGAAGCCGTGACGGAAGGCATTCGGCGGGGGCTGGTCCTGCTTTAAGATCGCGGGCAAACAAAACAGGAGGGAACATGAAGATTGCCGTACTGGGCGCGGGCAACGTGGGCGGAGCACTGGGGAAACTGTGGGCTGCAAAGGGTCATGAGGTTCGCTTTGGAGTTCCCGATGCGGGTTCAGAGAAGATAAAGGCATTGCTGGCGAGCACAGGGGGGCGGGCTAAGGCTGGCAACAACCGGGAAGCAGCGGACGCGAGCGAGGTGGTGGTGCTGTCGGTGCCGTGGCCGGCGGCCGAGCAGGCTATTCGCGATTGCGGAGACCTGCGCTCCAAGGTGGTGATTGATTGCACCAATCCCCTGCGCTCGGATTTGAAAGGGCTGGTTGTAGGCTTCACGACATCCGCGGCGGAGCAGGTGGCGGAGTGGTCGGGCACGAAGGTGGTGAAGGCATTCAACACCATCGGCGCCGGTAACTACGGGAACGCGGAGTTTGCGGGCACACGTGCTGACGGCTTCTATTGCGGCGATGACGCGGCGGCCAAGGCCAAAGTGAAACCGCTGATTGCGGATATCGGACTGAATCCGATGGATGTGGGCCCATTGCGCAACGCGCGGCTTCTGGAACCCCTGGCCATGTTGTGGATTGATTTGGCGGTTAACCAGAAATGGGGACCCAACCACGCATTCAAGCTGCTGCGGCGGTAGCAGGCGGGCGAAGGGTTGCATCGGGCGAGCTCAATTTGCACACGCAGGAGTTCTCGTGTCGCTGACAAGCGGTGATCGCGGCCGCAAAGAAACCGGAAGGGTGGAGGCGTTCTCCGATGGCGTCTTGCCATCGTCATGACCCTGCTCTGGCACAAGGGCTGCGCGGGCGGGGGCGCCCGCGTCACCAACAAACCCAGGAGCCGGTAGCGGACTTAATGAATCTTTGTTCTGCGGCAGAGAAAAGCTGGCAGCTTTTGCTGCCAGCTACGATTCACAGCTGCAAAACTCTCAGGCTACTGAAGAAATTCAGCGGGCTGGCCGGTCAGGCGCTCGATGCGCTTGGCGATGGG
>DATGGJ010000457.1:0-4151 GCA_035308585.1 Terriglobales bacterium | reverse complement strand
TCGATCGGCGGGCGCGACAGCAGGTACACCACCTCGGCGATCAGAATGGCAGCCAGAATTTCCGGCCCGATCCACATGCCCGGAGTCAGCCACCTGCTTTCCATCTCCACCGCGCGCTCGCCCAGGTTGAGCATCATGACCACAAAGATGAACAGCACCATGATGGCGCCGGCATAGATGATCACTTCCAGAGCGGCGATAAAGGGCGCCCCCAGAATGTAGAAGATGACCGCAACCGAGAGCAGCGACACGATGAAGTACAACAGAGCGTGCACCGCGTTGAGACGTGTAACCGTCATCACCGTGGCGAAAATCGCGACCGCTCCCGCAATGTAGAACAGGACTTGCATACATTCGCTAAGGCAACAGGCTCCTGAGGTCCGTCGGCGGAGCTTCGCGCTCGGCCTCGCCTTTGTCCTTGCCCCCGACCTCGACCCCAGCCACCCGCCAGAAGTTGTAGTCGGGATACTTGCCCGGTCCATCAATCAGCAGGTGTTCCTTTTCGTAAACCATGTTTTGACGGTTGTATTCCCCCATCTCCACATCCGGCGTGAGCTGGATGGCGTAGGTGGGGCAGGCTTCCTCGCAGTACCCGCAGAAAATGCAGCGTGAAAAATTGATGCGGAAAAACTCCGGATAGCGCCGGCCGGTATTGTCCTCCGTGGCTTGCAGGGCGATGCAATCCACCGGGCAGGCCACCGCGCACAGGTAGCAGGCCACGCAGCGTTCGGCGCCTTCCGGATCGCGGGAAAGAATAATCCGTCCCCGGTAACGCGCCGCCAGGTAAGCCTTCTGCTCGGGGTACTGGATGGTCACCCGCCGCCGGAAGGCGTGCAGAAATACGTCCCACACAGTTCGAATAATGCTCAGCATGAATTACCGTTTCCCTTCCCGCACCCGCGCGCCCTCACGGGAAAAATGCCAGCTTCACCGCGCCGGTCACCAGCAAATTGGCCAGGGCCAGCGGCAACATCAACTTCCATCCCCAGGCCATCAACTGGTCGAAGCGCGGCCGCGGCAGCGCCGCCCGCAGCAATATGAAAAATCCCAGAAAGAAAAGTGTCTTGATGAAGTACCAGACAATGCCGGGCAGCACCGGCCCCTGCCAGCCGCCAAAAAACAGCACCGTGATCATGGAGGAGATCAGCAGAATGCCGATGTATTCGCCCACAAAAAACATGCCGAATTTCATGCCCGAATATTCGGAGTGGTAGCCGGCCACCAGTTCGCTCTCCGATTCCGGCAGATCAAAGGGCAGGCGCCGGGTTTCAGCGATTCCGGCAATCATGAACAGCACAAAGCCGAGAAACTGCGGCACCACGAACCACATGTGCCGCTGCGCGTTCACAATGTCCACCAGGTCGAAGGAGCCGGCCAGCAGCACCGTGCCCATCAGCGACAGGCCCATGAACACTTCGTAGCTGAGCATCTGGGCAGCGGCGCGCATGCCCCCCAGCAGGGCGTACTTGTTGTCCGACGACCAGCCGGCGAGCACGATGCTGTAAACCCCCAGCGACGACATGGCCAGGAAAAACAGCACCGCGATGTTCAAGTCGCTGATGATCATGCCCGGGGCGAAGGGCACCACCACGAACGACATCAGCACGGTGAACATCACGATGCCCGGCGCCATGATGAAGAGCCACTTGTCGGCGAAGGGCGGGATCCAGTCCTCCTTAAAGAACAGCTTGATCATGTCAGCCAGGGTCTGCATGACGCCGAAGGGGCCTACCCGGTTGGGTCCGTAGCGGTCCTGCCACAGGGCCAGCAGGCGCCGCTCCGCCCACACCAGTCCGCCCGCCATGGTCAATGCGCCAATCAGCACGACGATGAGGGTCACAGCTGGGTAGGGGCTGATCATGCCGCGCGCTTCGGACCTCCTTCCGTCGGAAGTTCCGCCGGCTGCAACTGGCCCCAGGCGGGCAGGCGAACCCCCACTACTGGCGGCACACCCACCAGCAGTGCGGCAACGCCCTTGGGCACATCCGGGCGAATGCGCACCTGGACGCGATAGCTATCGCCGTCAATTTTCACATCGGCCAGCGATTCCGGCCGCAAGGCCAGGCGCGCGGCATCCTGCGGATTCACCGCCACGTACGGCTGAGGCGCCAGTTCCGCCACCGGTGGCGAGTGCATGCTCAGTTCATCGCTTCCGAAAATGTGATAGCTGGGCACCACCAGCCACTCGTCTTCTCTGGCCGCAAACGCCTCGGGCACACGGGTGAAGTAGCCCTCGTTCCCGGCAGTCGCGGGCTCAAACAGGCGCGCCCCCGGATCACCCCCGCGCAACGGCCCCGCAATCTCCTTCTGATAGAAATTTGTGGACTGAATGGAATTCCAGCCCGGGGACCAGAAGAACGGAATCAGGGGCGCTGGCGGCTGGTCAGGATAGCCTTCCATGGAAAAGGAAAGCGGCGAATCAGGATCGTCGGGCGGCTTGGGTTCGCTCACGCTGATATTGGCGTGCATGGCGGTGCGCCCGCTGTAGCGGTGGGGCTGGCGCGGCACCTTCTCGCCCGCCAGGCGCAGGCCGGAAAAGGGCGCCGCGTTTACGATGCCGGCTGCTTCGGGAACAGCGTTGGAAAGGGCCACAATTACATCGTCAAGCTCCTGCCAGCCGGCCATGTCTTGCCGCCCGCACAGGGCTCCCAGGTCGCGCAGCCAGCGCCAGCTCTCCTGCACGTCGCTTTCCGGCACGAACACGCGGAAGAATCGCTGGGCGCGGCCTTCGCTGCTCACCAGGGTACCGTCCGATTCGGCAAAAGTGCCGGCGGGCAGAACCAAGTCCGCGCGCTCCGTGGTGGCGTTGCAAAGGCAGTCGAGCGCAATCACGTGAACCGCCTGGCCGAAAAATTCGCGCAGTTGCCGCGGCGGCAGGCGGCGTTCGAGGCCGTTTTCCAGAATCACAACGGTATCCGTACTTTTGGCCGCTTCAAATGCGGCGCTGAGGGGAGCTGCGCCCAATAGCGCCAGTCCCATGCTGTTGCACTCCGGCACCGTGAAGCTCAGCCGCGCATCTTTACCAGCTCCATGCAGCGCTCGAGCCACGTTCGCGGCGGCCTCAACCACCGCCTCACTGTTCAAGCCTCCTCCGGCAACCACCAGCGGCCGCTGCGCCTTGCGGAGGGCTTGCGCAATCTGCGTGGCCAGTGCCACCGCCTCGCCCGACATGCTGGTCGCGGGCGCGCTCTGGTCGAGAGCCCGGGCCACCGCGAATCCCAGGCGGGCAATGTCTTCGGGCGCCCCGCGAAAGGTCTGCGCCGCAACATCATCCAGGCGGGTGACAAAAGGCGAGGCGATGAATAGCGGGCCTTTCTCGTCCTGCACCGTTTCGCGCACGGCGTGGTCCAGCCAGCGTGGAATTTTCAGCTTGTCGGTCATCGCGAACGGTTGCTGCCGCACCGACTGCCGCAGAGCAAGCGCCAGGCGCGGCGCGTAGTTGGTCGGGTCCTCGCCCAGCAGCAGCACCGCGTCGCATTGCTCGATTTCCCGCAGCGAGGGCGTGCGCGCCGGGGTCGTGCGCAAGATGCTGATCATCTTCGTCAGCACCCGGTATTCGTCATCCGCCATGCCGGCAAAAAAATTCGACGGCCCTGTCAGGGTGAGCAAGGCGAAGTTTGCCTCCAGGGAAGCCCGGGGCGAGCCGATGCCGATCACGTTCTGCTTGCCGGCAAACAATTCCCGCGCCGCCTGTAATGCTTCCTCGCGGCTCACCGGCTGCGCGATTCCTTCGCGGCGCAACACCGCCCGCCGAATGCGCTGCGGGCTGTTCACAAACTCGTAGCCGTAGCGCCCGCGGTCGCACAGGAAATATCCGTTCACCTCGCCGTTGTAGCGGTTCACAATGCGGCGCAGCATGCCGTAGCGTTCGCCCGGACTGGTGTTGCAGCCCAGCCCGCAGTGGGTGCAAATGGAGGGCGCGAACTGCAGGTCCCACTTGCGCGTGTAGTGGTGTTTCAGGGTCTTATCAGTAAAGACTCCGGTGGGGCAAACTTCCACCAGGTTGCCGCTGAACTCGTTTTCCAGCACACCTTCCTTGTGTCGGCCGAAAAACACAAGGTTGCGCAGCACAAAGGAGTCGAAATCGCGGCCTCCCGCATATTCCCGGTAGAACCGCACGCAGCGGTAGCACTGGATACAGCGGTTCATCT
>DATGGJ010000456.1:0-5564 GCA_035308585.1 Terriglobales bacterium | reverse complement strand
TGGTCCTGGGAGTGGTGTTCTTCGCCCACGGCGCCCAGAAAATGCTGGGCTGGTTTGGGGGATATGGCTTTTCCGGCACCATGGGATTTTTCGAGCACAACGGCATTCCCGCGGTCTTCGCCTTTTTGGCCATTTCCGCGGAATTCTTCGGCGGCATCGGTCTGCTGCTCGGCCTGCTCAGCCGTGTGGCCGCCTTCGGCATAACCTGCAACATGCTGGTGGCCATCGCCACCCTTCATCACCGCTTTGGCTTGTTCATGAACTGGACAGGCCAGCAGAAAGGTGAAGGCTTCGAGTTTCACCTGCTCGTGCTTGCTATTACTTTCCTGATCATGGTCCGTGGGGCCGGCGCCTTGTCGCTCGACCGCCTGCTCAGCGCCAAGTCTTCGGATCTTGAATCCAGGCATTTGGCGAAAACGGCCTAGTGCTGGCGTCTCGCCGGCCTTGTTTTGTGGCGCGGGCGCCCGACCCGCCAGTAATGCCCGCGCCGCGCTGAGTCCCGACTATTGGATTGTTTCTACTTCCACCTTCACTTCCGGGGTCGCAACTGCGACCGTGCCGTAGAGTGGTCAACGCTGCTTGAAAGCCCCAATCAGGCGCTCGCCTTCCTGCTGGCTTACTCCTTCCAACTTGAACTTCACCTGCACGGAGTTGAGCAGGCTCAGGTCCGGCCGCACCGGGCGCGAGCGGTCCTGCGTGCTGGTTATCGCCACCGCCGCCTTCCTGAGCGCCAGCTTTTCGCTCTTTGCAATCACCTGCACCAACTCCACCCCGCACGCCGCCACTGCCGCCAGAAAAACTTCCACCGGTGTGACCTCCTCGCCCGGGCACCCATTCTGCTCCGGCCCATCCACCACCATGTGATGGTTGCGCGCGCTGCACAGCACCCGCCCAAATGTGTCCGTCGAAGCCGCACTCACCGTGTACCGACGCACCTCAGCCATGCCCACCCCCTTTCACCACGATTGCATTGTGCGCAAGCTATGCCCTTGTGGTGACACCCGCATGTGGGGACAGCCGCCCCGGGCTGTCCGGGCGGGCGAAGCTCGCCTTGTCGCTGTTTCCCCCCGTTAGTCCGCCGTGTGCGCCGCCACTTCCCGCGCCGACATCTCTCTGACTTCTCCTGCTCTTCCCCGCGTGGTCAGGCTCTTCACGATCACATACAGCACGGGAATGAAGAACAGATTGAGGATGGTAGATACCACCATGCCGCCCACCACCGTGGTTCCCACGGAATGGCGGCTGGCCTGCCCTGCGCCGGAGGCGAACACCAGCGGCAGCACGCCCAGAATGAAAGCGAAGGAGGTCATCAGAATAGGCCGCAAGCGAATCCTCGCGGCCTCCACCGCCGCCTCCGAAATGCTCAGCCCGCGCCGCCGCAGCTGCTCGGCGAATTCCACGATCAGAATTCCGTTTTTGCTGGCCAGCCCGATCAGCATCACCAGGCCAATCTGGCAGTACACGTCGTCCAGCAGGCCGCGCATGGCCTGCGCTCCCAGCGCCCCCAGCAGCGCCATGGGCACGCCCAGAAGAATGATGAAGGGCAGAGTGAAGCTCTCATATTGCGCGGCCAACGTCAGGTAAACGAACAGCAGCCCCAGCCCGAACAGGCGGATGGATTGCCCGCCCGACTTGATCTCCTCCAGAGATAGTCCCGTCCACGAAAAGCCCATGCCCAGCGGCAGCACCTTCTTGGCCAGGTCCTCCATGGCATTGATGGCTTCGCCCGAGCTGTATCCCGGCGCCGGCGAGCCGTCAATTTCCGCCGAGCGAAACAGGTTATAGTGGCTGATGATTTGCGGCGCCGTCGTTTCCTTCACCGTTACCAGGTTTTCCAGCGGCATCATCACGCCCTTGTTGGAGCGCACGTAGAATTCGCGGATGTCGCGCGGCTGCGAGCGGAATTGCTTGTCCGCCTGCACGTAAACCCGGTAGCTGCGGTTGTTGAAATCGAAGTCGTTGACGTAGGCCGAGCCCATGTACACCTGCAGCGCGTCGCTGATCTGGCTCAGGGGCACATCCAGGCTCTTGGCCTTCTCGCGGTCAATGTTGACCACAAACTGCGGGTCGTTGGCCGTGAACGAACTGAACAACCCGCTCAAGTCCTTGCGCGCGTTACCCTCGCGTACCATTTTTTCCGTCGCGTCATAGAGCGCGTTGGGCGTGGTTCCGCCCTCGTCCTGCACTTCGAACTGGAAGCCGCCGAAGGTGCTCAGGCCTTCAATGGGCGGAGGCGAAAAAGGCACCACCATGGCTCCGGAAATCGCGCTCAGCGGCCCGCGCAGGCTGCCGATGATGGCGTCCGCGGACTGCTCTTTCCCCGTGCGCTCCCCGATCGGCGCCAGGTTGATGAACAGAATGCCGCGGTTAGGGCTGGCTCCCGCGAAGCTGAACCCGGCCACGCTGAACACACCCTGGATGTTTTTATTATCGGCCAGCACCTGTTCCACCTGGGTCATGACCCTGGAGGTGTAGTTCAGCGACGCGCCCTCGGGGGATTGCACCGTCACCATGAAGTAGCCCTGGTCTTCATCGGGCACAAATCCCGTGGGCACCTTCTTGAATACCCAGTACGTCAGCCCCAGCCCGATGAAGAACACCACCAGCAGCGCCCAGCGGAAGCGCAGCGCCCGCTTCGCCGAATGGCGGTAGCCGTTGGTTACGCTGTGAATCGCCGCTTCCACTCCCGAAAAGAAGCGTCCCTTTCTCGTCTCGCCGCGCAAGATCAGCGCCGACAGCGCTGGAGTGAAGGTCAGCGAGTTAAACGCCGAAATCACAATGGAGAAGGCGATGGTCAGCGAAAACTGCTTGTAGAGCAGCCCTGTAGTGCCGGGAAAGAACGCCACCGGCACGAACACCGAGACCAGCACCAGCGAAGTAGCAATAACCGCCCCCGTCACCTCGCCCATGGCCTCGGACGCGGCCACGTGCGAATTGATGTGCTCCTCGCCCATGTGCCGCTTAACGTTCTCGATCACCACGATGGCGTCATCCACCACCAGCCCCGTGGCCAGCGTGATGCCGAACAGCGTCAGCGTATTGATGGAAAATCCCAGCAGTTTGATGAAGGCGAACGTTCCCACCAGCGACACCGGAATGGTCACCGCCGGTATCAGGGTGCTGCGCCAGTCCTGCAGGAAGAAGAACATCACCAGCACCACCAGCCCGATAGCCAGCAGCAGGGTGTAGAGCACCTCGCGGATGGATTCCCCCACCATGGTGGTGGTGTCGAAAGCGACAGCGTACTTCAAACCCGGCGGAAAGAACTTGGAGAGCCGCGCCAATTCCTCGCGGGCCGACCGGTCCACGTCAATGGCGTTGGCCGTCGGCAGCTGCATTACCCCAATGCCGATGGATTGATAGCCGTTGTAGGCCAGGTTGCTGTTGTAGGCTTCCGCTCCCAGTTCGGCGCGTCCCACGTCGCGCAGCCGGATGAGGCTGCCGTCGCTGCCCGTTTTGAGAATGATATTGTTGAACTCGGAGGCCTCGCTCAGCCTCCCCACCGCGCGCACGCTGATCTGGTAGAGCTGGTTGGGGGGCGCCGGCTCCGCTCCCACCTGCCCGGCGGCAATCTCCACGTTCTGCTCGCGCAGGGCGCTTACCACGTCGCTGGCCGTCAACCCGCGGGCCGCCAGACGCACCGGGTCCAGCCACAAGCGCATGGAGTACTTGCGCTCTCCGAAGATCATCACGTCGCCCACGCCGGGAATCCGCTTCAGCGCGTCCTTGACGTAAACGTCAATGTAGTTGCTGATGAACTCGTTGCTGTACTGGTTGCGGTCGGAGTAAAAGCCCGCCGCCATCACGAAGGCGCTGGAGTTTTTGGTGATGGTGATGCCGCTGGTATTGACTTCCGTGGGCAACCGCCCCGTGACCGTCGAAATGCGGTTCTGCACGTCCACCGCGGCCACGTCCAGGTTGCGCGACAGGTCGAAGGTGACCGTAATCTGGCTCATGCCGTCGTTGGTGCTGGCCGAGGTGATGTAGCGCATGCCCTCCACCCCGTTGATGGCCTGCTCCAGCGGCGTGGTTACCGCCGATTCCACCGTCTGCGCGTTGGCCCCGGTGTAAACGCTGGTAACCGTGACCTGCGGCGGCGCCAGTTGCGGGTACTGCGCGATCGGCAGCAGAGGAATGCACACCGCGCCCGCGATCACGATGAACAGCGAGCACACCGTGGCAAAGACCGGCCGCCTTATGAAGAAATCTACGAACACGCCCCGCGCCCCCGTCAGCCGTCGCGATCAGCGACCAACCTATTTCACCACCGCTACCGGTACTCCATCCGCCAGGTTCTGCGTCCCGGAGACAATCACCTGGTCGCCCGGCTTAATGCCTCCCAGCACGGTGTAACTGCTGCCGCTAATATCGCCTACCTGCACCGGCGTCTGCCGCGCCACCGTTCCCTTCGGCCCCTGCCCGGCTACAAAGGCGAAGTACTGCCCGCTGACGCGCGCCACTGCCGTTACTGGAATCATCAATCCCGGATGCGAGCTCCACACCACCCGTGCCCGTACGAACTGGGCGGAACGAATCTCCCGCCGTGGGTTGGTGATCAGCGCCTTCGCCAGCACCGACTGCATGCCCGTATCCACCTGCGGCGAAATAAAAGTAATGCGCGAGTGCGCCAGCACGGCACCGGCATCGCTCACAATGTCCACCGGCAGGCCGCGCCGCAGCCCCGTCGCTCGCTCCAGCGGCACTTGGATGTAGGCCTCCAGATCAGTGTTGCGGTCCAGCGTAGTCAACATGGTGGAGGTGGTCACCCGGTCCCCCACATGCACCGGAATGTCGCCCACAATGCCGGCGCTTGGGGCCACCACTTCGTAATACTGCAGCTGCACCCGCTGCTCTTTGACCTGGGCATTCAGCGAAGCCAGGTCCGCCTGCGCCCCGTCATAAGCCGTCTGCGCCTGGTCCAAGTCCTGCTTGCTGACCACGCCCGCGGCGTACAGTTTCTTGCTCCGCTCCAGTTGCGTCCGCGCCCACTCCAGGTTGGCCTGTTTCTGCCGCGCCGTGGCCTCCGAGCTGTTCACTGTGGCCCGCTGCTTCAGCGGGTCAATCTCCAGCAACGGCGCGCCTTCCCTCACACTCTCGCCCGAGCGCACAAAAATCTTCGTGATCTGGCCTTCCACCTGCGGCTGGATGGTGGCCGAATTGCGCGACTTGATGGTGGCTACGTACTCGCTGGTGTCCTGCACCGTGCTCAGCTCCGCCGGCATGACCTTCACCTGCGCCGGCGGGGGCGCCTGCATGGACGCGGATACGTCGTTCCCACTGCAGCCCGCCAACATCAACACGGCCACTACAGCCAGCGCCGCTGCGGCCCCACCGGCCGGCTTCAGTTTGCCTCCACTCTCGCTTTTCATTCGCTCCCGCATTTCCGTCCCAACGCCCGGAACCCGCCGCCATCTGTGCACCGCTAGAATCCGGTGCTACTGTCCAGTGTCTCAGAAACCTGCGGGAAAGGAAATTGTGCGACCCGGAAATTCCTGGCAGCCCGCGCAGTTTGGTGCGCTAAAGACGAGGCCAACCCCAACTCAGCCTCAATAACTTTTGTGCTG
>DATGGJ010000455.1:0-2564 GCA_035308585.1 Terriglobales bacterium | reverse complement strand
CTCTTACCCAACGGCATGGTTAGCGGGTTACGACGCCACCGTTGCTGCCGCCCCTAAGCCTTGTGTAAGCTGGATTGCTTCGCGGATTTGCAGGCGTTGCATATCTATGCTTCGAAAACCGATTTACCTCCTGGCTCCGCTGCTCGTTCTGGCATTCAGCTTACCCGCCCAGCCGCAGGCGATTTCGACGCAACCTTCCCTGCCTCAGCCAGCAACCGAGCCCGGACTGGCGCCCATCCTGCATTACATTGCCAATGCCTGGGACACGCTGACCCGCGACATGAGCCAGTGTGCCAGCGTCGCTGACCCCAAGCTGAAGACTTCGACGGTGGTGTATCTGCCGGAGGATTTCCCTGAGCCAGCGAGCCTGCAGGCGTTATCCCAGCGATGCAAGGTTTCCATTCAGCATTTGCCCAAGGTTCTTAACCGCCCGGGCGAAATTGATCCGCGCAACCTTCCCGCGCAAGGGCTGCTCTTCCTTGACCATCCTTACGTGGTGCCCGGCGGCCGCTTCAACGAGATGTACGGCTGGGACAGCTACTTCATTATTCGTGGCCTGCTGCGCGATGGGCGCGTGGACCTGGCCCGTGACATGGTGGAAAACTTTTTCTTTGAGATTGAGCACTATGGCGGCGTGCTCAACGCCAACCGCACTTACTACCTCAGCCGTTCCCAGCCGCCGTTTTTAACCTCCATGATCCTGGGGGTTTACGATGCGGACAAAGCCGCGGGGAAGAACGACCGCGACTGGCTGGAGCGCGCCTACCAGGACGCGGCCAGGGATTACCAGCTCTGGACCCACCAACCTCATTTGGCCGGCAGCACAGGGCTTTCGCGTTACTTCGATTTCGGCACCGGCCCCGCCCCCGAGGAGCTGCACAATGATCCCGGCTACTATCGGGCGGTTGCCGGCTACTACGTACTTCATCCCGCAGCGGCCGCCGGCCACCTGCTGATGAAAAAAACCTCCAGCCCCGACGCGGGTCCCCTCTTCTCTTTGCAAGTCTGTTCCGGCGAAGAAGTGTCCAGCCAGCAATCGGCCGGCTGCACCTACGTGCAGGACCTGCAACTTACCCCCGACTACTACAAGGGCGACCGCAGCATGCGCGAGTCGGGATTCGACCCCTCTTTCCGCTTCGGACCCTACGACGGCGATACCCAGGATTACGCGCCCGTTTGCCTGAACAGCCTTCTCTATAAGACGGAAAAGGACCTGGAGCAAATGGCGACCCTGCTGGGCAAGGCGGCGGAAGCGCGGCAATGGGCCGAGCGCGCCCAAGCCCGCCGCGCAGCCATCACCAGATATCTGTGGGACGCACAGCGCGGAATGTTCTTTGATTACAACTTTCAGAAAAACACCCGTTCCAATTATCACTACATCACCACGTTTTATCCGTTATGGGCCGGCTTGGCGACGCCTGAGCAGGCGCGCGCCGTGGAAAGTAACGTGCGCATTTTTGAGCATCCCGGCGGCCTGGCAATGAGCGACCAGCACACCGGGGTGCAATGGGATCTGCCTTACGGCTGGGCGCCCACCCAATTGCTGGCCATCGAGGGCCTGCGCCGCTACGGATTTAAAGATGACGCCAACCGCCTGAGTTATAAATTTCTTTCCATGGTGGAGGAAAACTTCCGCCGCGACGGCACCATTCGGGAGAAATACAACGTGCTGACCCGCTCCGACGAGACCAAGGTTGCCGTGGGTTATCAGTCGAATGTGATCGGATTCGGCTGGACCAACGGCGCATTCCTGGCGCTCCTGCACCAGTTGCCACAGAACTGGGTGGAACGCCTCGGGCGTCTGCCGGCGCCGGCAACTGGAGCCCAATGATCTCCCGCTCAGCCCGGCTGGCGGTGCTAAGCGCCGGCGTGCTTCTGCTGCTGGCCGCGCAGGGCCCCAGGTTCACGCCTCCTTTCGGCCCGTGGAAGCGGGTTTCCACGAAACCGACCCTCGGCCCGGAGGGCCAGGGTTTTGAATCGGCTGGCGTTTTCAATCCGGCGGTGGTGAAAGATGGCGGCCGCTTCGTGATGCTCTACCGCGCCCAGGACAGGTACGGCACTTCGCGCCTCGGCTACGCCACCAGCACCGATGGGGTGCGCTTCACCCGCAGCGACCAGCCCGCCTTCGTTCCAGAAACGGATTATGAAAAAGATGGCGGGGTGGAGGATCCGCGCCTGGTCAAAATCGAAAGCACCTGGTACCTGACTTATACCGGCTATAACAAGCGCGACGCGCAGCTCTGCCTGGCCACCTCGCGCGACCTGATTCACTGGCAGCGCCGCGGCATTCTTCTGCCTGCCTACAAAGGCAAATGGAACGTGAAGTGGACGAAGTCGGGCGCCATTATCCCGCGCAGGATTGGCGGCAAATGGTGGATGTACTACCTGGGCACGAAACCCGATAACACCGACCAGATGGGCCTGGCCTGGTCCAATGACCTGCTTCACTGGACCGACGCGCTGGACGAGCCTGTGCTGGCGCGCCGCCCCGGGCAGTTTGATTCACGCGTGGTCGAGCCCGGGCCGCCGCCGGTGATAACCCGCCAGGGCATCTTCCTTATCTA
>DATGGJ010000454.1:0-14071 GCA_035308585.1 Terriglobales bacterium | reverse complement strand
GGGAGGCTGGGCCCTGGCTCAGCGGCAGCCGCTATTGGCGGATCCGCTCAGCACCCAACAATACCCGGCGGAAATCACCGCCCGCATGGTCTCCGAAGGCGTGCGCTGCGCCTGCTGGCTGCCTCTGATCACGCGCAACGCCGTTCTGGGTACTTTGAGCCTGGCCAGCTTGCACGAGCACGCCTTCGGCGCCGAAGATGTGAACCTGCTGGCGCAGGTGGCCAGCCAGGTGGCCATCGCGCTGGAGAACGCGCTTGCTTTCCGGGAAATTGCCCAGCTCAAAGACAAGCTGGCCCGGGAAAAACTGTACCTGCAGGAGGAAATCCACTCCGCGTACAACTTCGAGGAAATCGTAGGCGAAAGCCGCGCCTTGCAGACCGTGCTGCAGCAGGTGGAAACGGTCGCCCCCACCAGCGCCACCGTGCTGATCCTGGGCGAAACCGGGACCGGCAAGGAACTGATTGCCCGGGCCATTCATGACCTGAGCACGCGCCGCGAGCAGACCTTTGTCAAGATGAGCTGCGCCGCCATTCCCACCGGCCTGCTGGAAAGCGAGCTGTTCGGGCATGAAAAGGGCGCCTTTACCGGCGCCATCATGCAGAAAGTAGGCCGCCTCGAGTTGGCTCACAAAGGCACGCCGTTTCTGGATGAGGTGGGCGACATCCCCCTGGAACTGCAGCCCAAGTTATTGCGCGCGCTGCAGGAGCGGGAATTTGAGCGCCTGGGCAGTACCCGCACCCAGCAGGTGGATACGCGGGTAGTGGCCGCCACCAACCGCGATCTGGCGGCGATGGTGGAAGAAGGCAGCTTCCGCCGCGACCTCTATTACCGCCTCAACGTCTTTCCGGTGCGCATCCCGCCCTTGCGTGAGCGCCGCGAAGATATTCCCCTGCTGGTGCGCTACTTTGCGCAGAAATTTTCCCGCACCATGAACCGCCGTATTGAGTCGATTCCCTCGGAAACCATGGAAGCCCTGGTGAATTGGGCGTGGCCGGGCAACGTGCGGGAACTCGAGCACATGGTGGAACGCGCCGTCATCCTTTCCCCTGGGCCGGTTCTGAACGTGCCCATCGCGGAGTTGCGCCCGACCAACGGAGAAGCCACCAATCTGGAGCGCCTGGATGACGCTGAGCGGGAGCACATTTTGCGCGTTCTGCGCGAGTCGGGGGGCGTAATCGGCGGTCCTGCGGGCGCTGCCACCCGCCTTGGCCTCAAACGCACCACCCTGCACTTCAAGATGAAGAAGTTGGGCATCACTCGCGCTGACCTGTGACAACCTTGGTGACAGCGGGCTGACAGCGTGACTGCATGCTGCCATGCCCGGCTGACAGTCCTCCCGCCCCCCTGACCACCTGCCTCTCAAGTGCCTGTCTTTGCACTGTGTCCACGGTCACAACCGCTTGTGACCGGTTGGCCCAGTGCGTGCATTGGTAAGCCTCAGTCAGGGAAGGCGAACAATGTTCCGAGCGACAGTTGAGCACCACGGCGACCTTGTGACGCTGCGCATAGAAGGACGTTTGAGCGGGCCCTGCCTGGGGGAACTGGAGAACTGCTGGCGGCAGATGCTCAATGGAAACGGCAGCCGGCGGGTGGTGGTGGATCTGACGGAAGTAACGTTCGTCAGTTCGCAGGGCAAACAACTGCTGGAGATGCTGTGCCGCGCCGGAGCCCAGTTAACAGGCGATGGGCTGATGACGCGTGCCTTGGTCGAACAAATTACTCAATCTGTGGGACCTGGAAACTAAAAATTGAGGGAGCGAATCATGTCCACCGTGCACGCACCGTACAACCTGGAAATGTCGGACAACTGTGTGAACTGCAAGCTGCGGGGACGCAGCTTCTTCTGCCAGTTCGGAGGCGAGGAACTGCAGGGACTGGCCGCGATCTCCTATTCCACGGTTTATCCGGAAAATTCGGTGCTGTTCGTGGAAGGGCAGATGCCGCGCGGGGTCTACATCCTGTGCCGCGGAAAAGCCAAGCTTTCCATGGTGTCCAGCGAAGGCAAAACCCTCATCTTGCACATTGCCGAACCGGGAGACATCCTGGGCCTGAGTTCTTGCCTGCTCAGCCAGCCCTACCAGGCGACGGTGGAGACGCTGAGCCCGTGCCAGCTGAATTTCATCCGCCGCGATGATTTTCTGCTGTACATCCGCAATCATCCGGAAGCGATGTTCCGGGTGGCGGAGTTCCTCAGCCGCGAGTATCGCGACGCCTGCAACGAAATCGGCTCTCTGGGTCTGGCGCATTCAGCGGCGGAAAAAATGGCGCGTCTGCTCCTGGAGTGGAAGGAGACGCGGGCCAACGGCAACGGAGCTACCACGCTCAAGTTGAGCCTCACCCACGAGGAAATGGCGCAGATGATTGGCTCCAGCCGGGAGACGGTAACCCGTATGCTGGCCCGCTTCCGCGCCAAGAACTACATCGAAGTGCACGGCTCCACACTGCTCATCCGCAACCGTGCCGCTCTGCAATCCCTGGCCGCTAACCAGGAAAGCGCTGAGTTGGCGGAAGTGCCGGCGCCGCGCCCCATGGTACGGCGCAGTCCGGGGATCACCCCGGCCAGCATCAGCCCCGCTGCTCCACGCGCGCGGTCTAAGTCGCCGGCTCCGGTATTGCAGCTATCGGCCCGATAGGCCCCGGCATCAGAGGTACAGGAGGCGCATCATGAAAGCGGCCGGCATTCAGCGCTGTGAAATTTGCGGCGCCGCACAAAAGGGCGATGGCTGGTTCCTGCTGAGTGAGGACCAGGAGCGGAACACTCTGCAAATCCTCAAGTGGAACAGCCGCTTGGCGCAACATCCTGGTGTGTACCCCTTGTGTTCCGCCGCTCACGTGGAGGAACTCGTCTCCCATTGGATGGTCTCCGGCAGCCTGGAGTATGAGTGGTCGCAGCCGGGCCACGCTCTGGTCCCTCAGGCTCCGGCGGGCGACATGGACGCCTCCTACCAGTTGGGCGAACTCATGCTCGACCGCGCCAGCTTCGCCGCGCTGGGCGAGCGTCCCGATATGCTGAATTCCATTCTCGACGCTATTGACGGAGCGTTGCAGGCCTCATCGGTCACCCGCTCTCCGGAAGTAGAATCGCTCGAAGAAGAGGAAGAAGAAGCAGCAGCTCCGGTGTACGACGCTTAGAGAACTTTCATGCCGGGGAGAGCGCCGGCGCCAACTCACTGGCTATGCGCAGCACTTGCTCGTAGAGAACATCCCGCCCCAGTATTTCCAACTCCCGGCTGACCAGGCAAGTGGCCGATTCATCCCCGGTGCGCACCAGACGCCGCATGGTAGCCTGGCCCGGCAGTTCGGCGCGCGTGGCCAAGCCCTTGCCATCCTGGGTGCGGCTGACCACAAACACGGCTTGTGGGGTGCCTTGGCAGCTGAGGAAAACGGCGGTCACTCCTGTGCCCGGGCGCTTGCCCTGCCGCAACTCAACCACTAACCTGGAACTCTCCTTGCTCAATTCCCAGGCCACGGCAGCAGCATGTTGGGTGGGGTTATCCTGGGGAAGCACCGGGTGCGAATTCGTGAATCCGAGCTGCCGCGCCAGCCACGCGCCCAGCAGCAAAGCATCTGCCGGAACTTTGGGCTCGCCGCCCTCAGGGCTGAATTCCACCACCATCCTGTGCAAACGGTGTAGGTAAGAAGCGCGAGCCGGGCCGTCGAATAATTGGGCAATCAGCTGCCGCCAGGAAGTCAGGCGCGACCACGCCAGATCGCTTACCGCCAGTCTGGGCCGCTGCACCAGCGCGTGCACACGCGGCCAATCGGCCTGCAAATCCTCCAGCCCGGCGGAGTCCACGATGACACGTTCAGCCAGTTCGCTCAGCAGCTGAAACAGTTCGCTGCCCAGCGACTTCGCGTCCCGCCACCACAGGAATACCGGCAGATCGGGCAGAATCAGGGCTCGGGCCATGCTGGCTACGCGCCGGTGGGCGGAGGGTTTGGCGGCCAGGCTGACCAGTTCCCGGCCAATGTAGCGGTTGCCGCCATGCGAGGTAAGGCAGGAAGCGGAAACTTCGGTGTGGATTTCCTCTTCCGACTGCGGCGCCGCCGGCGAAATCACGATGGCGCGGCAGGGATGATGGCTGATGATGGGATCGAGCAGCGCGGTTGCTCTCTGCACGTCCGCAAAATTGCGGCAATAGACAATCAGGTTTAGAGTGCGCGAACAGAGTACCGGCCCGGCGCTGGACTTTTCCGCCTCATGGCGCCAAAGCTGGCGCAGTTCCTGCTCCACCCTGCCGGCATCCGTCGGAACACTGCTGGAAGACATCTTGGTAACTTCCTTTTCTTAGGGTTTACGCCAGCACCCGCCACCCTGCAACAGGCCATCGGCTTCGGCTGGACCCCAGGTCCCGGCGGCGTAGTTGGGCAACGAAGGCGCGGGCCGGTTGGCCCAGGCTTCAAGAATCGGAGTAATGATCCCCCACGCCGCCTCAACCGCATCGCGATGCGCGAACAGAGTGGGATCGCCCAGCATGCAATCCAGCAATAAGCGTTCGTACGCGCTGGCTGAAGCCATGCCGAAGGAGGTGGCGTAGCGGAAATCCATGGTGACAGAACGCACGTGCACCGAGGGCCCCGGCTGCTTGGCGGTAAACTTCAGCGAAATGCCCTCATCGGGTTGGATGCGGATAACCAGCAGGTTGGGCGACATCTGCTCCGCGGGTGTCTGATTGAACAGCAGCAGCGGCGCCTGGCGAAACTGGATGGCGATTTCGCTCAGCCGCTTGGGCAGCCGCTTGCCCGTGCGCAGGTAAAACGGAACGCCCGCCCAGCGCCAGTTTTCGATGAACAGCTTGAGGGCGACATAAGTGTCGGTCTTTGAATTCGGGTCGACTCCGGGCTCGGAGCGGTAGCCCGGGACCTCTTTGCCGTCCACCCAGCCCGGGCCGTATTGGCCGCGCACAACGCAGGAACCGACGCGGTCGCCCGTAATCGGCGGAATGGCGCGCAGCACCTTGAGCTTCTCCGCCCGCACCTCCTCGGCACCCATGGAGGCGGGAGGCTCCATGGCGGTCAGGGCCAGAACCTGGGAAAGATGGTTCTGCACCATGTCGCGCAGGGCGCCCGATTCCTCGTAATAGGCGGCGCGGTTCTCCACTCCCACGGTCTCGGCGGCGGTGATCTGCACGTTATCCACGTAGCGGCGGTTCCAGATAGGCTCGAAAATCCCGTTGGCAAAGCGGAACACCAGCAGGTTCTGGACCGTCTCCTTCCCCAGGTAGTGGTC
The DNA here is from genome assembly GCA_035308585.1 of Terriglobales bacterium. Lineage (GTDB taxonomy): Bacteria > Acidobacteriota > Terriglobia > Terriglobales > Acidobacteriaceae > JAICWP01. Next base: position 8,841 of record DATGGJ010000454.1, on the reverse strand, counting down.
AATGCGGTAAATCTGCTCTTCGTGAAAAACCTTGGATATGGACTGGTTCAGTTCGCGCGCGCTCTGCAGGTCGTGGCCGAAAGGCTTCTCGATGATCAGCCGCCGCCAGCCCTTTTCCCCCTGGGCCAGGCCGGCCGCGTCCAACTGCTGCACAATGCCGGCAAAGGAACTGGGCGGCACCGCCAGGTAATAAACCCGGTTGCCGTTGGTGCCCCGCTGGCGATCAATCTCTTCCAGTATGGAGGCCAGACTAGCGTAATCTTCGGGGTGGCCGGGATGCGCCGAAAGGTAAAACAGGCCTTCGGCGAAGTTGTCCCAGGCTTCGCCATTCAGCGGCCCCTGATCGCCAAACTGTTCCACGGCCTCCTTCATGGCGGCGCGGTACTGCGCGTCGTTCATATCGGTGCGGGAGAATCCCACCACCGAGAAGCCGGCGGGCAGCAGGCGTTCGCGCCATAAATTGTAGAGCGCCGGCATCAGCTTGCGTTTGGTCAGGTCTCCGGAAGCGCCAAAGATGACCATCACACAAGGATCGGGGGTGCGCTCCAGGCGGATGCCTTCGCGCAGCGGATTTTCCATTGTCAGGACAGCCACGTTCGCTCCTCGTTTGCGATCAGCGCCTTCATGCGCCGTCGGATGTCAGGCCGCGCGGTGCCCGGATGCCAGATCGGAACGCAGCTCCCCCGCCGCGTCCAGCAACTGCTCCAGGCCTTTCTTGGCGTCGGCGCCCAGCTGCACCCGAATCACCCGCCGGCCCCGCTGCGTCAGCGCCTGCCAGTCGCCCTGTGCCTGCGCCTTGATCAGCTGGCCGAAGGTGTAGTTGGTTTCCGGCACCGCCGCATCCGTTCCCGGCTGGTCCACCAGCTGCAAAAACAGTCCCGTGTTGGGGCCGCCCTTATGCAACTGTCCGGTGGAATGCAGGAAACGAGGCCCGTAGCCGGCTGTGGTTGCCAGCCGCGATTTCTCCCGCAGCAGCACGCGCAACTGCTCCAGCGCCGCGTCGGTAGCCGCATCGGGTTCCAAATACGCCTGCAGCGAGATGTAGTTGCCCGCCTGCGCCTGCCCGAACCACTGCTGCAGCGAGGCCTGCAACTGCTGCCGCTGCGCGGCCGGCACCTCCGGCGCCTGCTGCCCGCCGGCTTTGCCCTCCATCGCTTTCTTGGCCAGGTCCTTGGCCAGTTGCACGTCCGGCTGGTTAAAGGGCTGGATTCCGAGCGCCGCCCCGGCTGAGGCCACAGCCACCTCCCAGCGGAAAAATTCCTGCCCCAGGTCGTACTTGTCCTGCAGCGCGATGCGCGCCACTGGATGCCCCGCTTGTTCCAGCGCAGCCACTCGCGCCTCCAGTGCCCTGTCCTCGCCCGGAATGTGCAGCAACGCGAAGAAGCGGTCCTTGCCGTACGCTTCGGGCGGGCCCACGGCCTCATCCGCAATGGGCACTATGCCCTTGTTGTCTTTGCCCGTGCTCTCGGCGATCAACTGCTCTACCCAGATGGGAAATGCGGCCAGCGAGGGCGACGCCAGGAAGGTAATCTTGTCCCGCTGCATGCGCGCCAGCTCGCCCATGGCCGCGCCCAGGGCGAGTGCCGGACACTTCTTGGCGTCCACGCAGAAAGCGCTGGCCTCGGCCATGGTCCAGGCCTCATCGAGCAGGCGCTTCAGGTCCATGCCGATGAGTGCGGCTGGAACCAGCCCGAACACGGTCAGCGCGGCGTAGCGCCCGCCCACTTCGGGCGGCGACGAAAATACGCGCCGGAAATTGCGCTCTCGCGCCAGCTTCTCCAGTGGCGTGCCGGGATCGGTGACGGCGACGAAATTCTGACCTGGCTGTTTGCCGCGGTCACTCACCGCTTTCCAAAAGTAGCGGAAATAGGAGAGCGTCTCCGTGGTCGTGCCCGACTTGCTGGACACCAGGAAGATTGTGCGCGGCGGGTCAATGCGGCGCTCCACCGCGCGCACCGCCGCCGGATGGGTGCTGTCGAGCACTATCAGTTCGGGATACCCATTCTGGTTGCCGAAGGTGCGCTGAAACACTTCCGGCGCCAGGCTGGAGCCGCCCATGCCCAGCAGCACCGCGTGCGTCATGCCCGCGTCCTTAATGGCGGCCGCAAAGGTCTGCAGTTCCTCAACGTGCTCGTGCATGTCCTGCGGCAGGGTCAACCAGCCCATGCGGTCGGTGAGTTCCGGCACCGGCTTGGGCGACCACAAGTTGTAGTCCTTGGCCCACAGACGGCGGTTGAAGTCGTCTTTCTGCCACTGCCCCAGGCGAACGTCCACCGCCGATTGCGCCGCGCCCAGGCTGAGCTGCTGGCGATCTATTTGGGTGTTCACCAGCTTGCCGCGCTTTTCGCGCAGGCTGTCCAGCAACTGACGCATGGACTTGTCAAACGCTTCCACCCCATCCACCGAGAGTTGCTCGGTGATCTGGTTGAGGTCAATGCCCACCTGCGCCAGCCGGGCCAGGGCCGCTTCCGCTTCCTCCTCGGCGGCTTCCAGCGTCGGCGCAACCTTCCCGTGGTCGCGGAAGGCGTCAATGGTGGCGGGCGGCAAAGTGTTGATGGTGTGCGGGCCGATCAACTCCTCCACGTACATGACGTCGCGGTAGGCAGGATTCTTGGTGCTGGTGCTGGCCCACAGCGGCCTCTGCACGCGCGCTCCGCGCCGCTGGAAGTCGCTGAAGGGCGTGCCCAGAAAGATTTCCTTGAAGCGACGGTAAACCCGCTTGCTGTTGGCAATGGCGATCTTGCCGCGCAGGGCCAGCGCTTCCGGGGTGGCAATTTTTTCCAGCGCGCTGTCCACCATGGTGTCCACGCGGCTCACAAAGAAGGAGGCCACCGAGGCCACTTTAGCTGGATTCTGATTGCGCCGTAACCCGCGCAGGTAGGCGGCCGCTACCGCTTCGTAGTGCCCCAGCGAGAACATCAGCGTGATGTTGACATTAATGCCTTCGGCAATCAGCGCCTCAATGGCGGGAATGCCCTCCGGTGTGGCCGGCACCTTGATCATTACGTTGGGCCGGACCACGGCCCGCCACAGGCGTTGCCCCTCGCTGACCGTAGCCGCGGTGTCGTGCGCCATGGAAGCTGGCACTTCCATGCTTACAAAACCGTCGCCGCCCTGGGTTTGGTCGTACACCGGCCGCAGAATGTCGGCCGCCATCTGAATATCCTCGATCTCCAGGTGGTCGAAGAGCTTCTCCGGTGTGGCGTGAGGATCCTTGGCCAGCAGCGAGCGCAGCGTCTCGTCGTAATCGGAGCTGCCGGCAATGGCCTTGTCGAAGATGGTGGGATTGCTGGTCACGCCCCGCAACCCATCTTCGTCGCGCAGCCGCTTCAGGCCGCCGCCGGTCAGCAGATCGCGCCGGATGTAATCCAGCCACACCGATTGTCCTTGCTCCTGGAGCTGCTTAAGCGGATTCATTTCGCTCTCCCTCTTCTCTGGACTGACGGCCAACATCAGCGTTCAGCAATCAGCACTCAGCCGGTGAACATGAGTGCCAGCCGACGATGAACTGCAGAGTTCTCAGACTTGGTTTTCACAGTACTCATCACAAAGTCTTAGGGGCTGAATGCTGACCGCTGAGTGCTGACTGCTATCGTTTCTTCACCAGCTTCCGCGCGTGCTCCACCACGTTGGGCACATTGAAGCCCAGCTTCTCCATGGCCACGTTGCCGGGAGCGGAGGCGCCGAAGCGGTCAATCCCGATCACGCCGCCGCTATCACCCACGTACCTGCACCACCCCAGGGTCGCGCCCGCCTCAATCGCCAGCTTGGGCACGTCCTTGGGCAGTACCTGCTGACGGTAGTCCGCCGGCTGCTCGTCAAACAATTCCCAGCAAGGCATGGAAACCACGCAGGCGGCGATTTTCTCCTTGCCCAGTTCCTCGCGCGCCCCCAGGGCCAATTGCACCTCGGAACCGGTGGCGATGAGCACAATCTGCGGCTTGCCCCCCTCGGCCTCGGCCAGCACATAGCCGCCCTTGGACACTCCCTGGCGAATGGGATAGCGCTGAGCATCGAGCACCGGCAGCTTCTGCCGGGTCAGGGCCATGCACATGGGCTTCTGACGCTGAATGGCGATGCGCCAGGCCTCGGCCGTCTCATTGGCGTCTGCCGGCCGCATCACCGTCATGTTGGGCATGGCGCGCAGGCTCATCAGGTGTTCGATAGCCTGGTGAGTCGGGCCATCCTCGCCCAAACCGATGCTGTCGTGGGTGAACACGAACAGCGAGTGCGTATTCATCAGCGCCGCCAGGCGAATGGAGGCGCGCATGTAATCGGAAAAAATCAGGAAGGTTGACCCGTAAGGAATAATGCCGCCATGCAGCGCCATGCCGTTCACCACGGCGCCCATGCCGTGCTCGCGCACCCCAAAATGGATGTTGCGCCCGCAATCGCTGCCCATGCCCATGTCGCCGTAGGCGGTAAGCGTGGTCTTGGTCGAAGGCGCCAGGTCGGCGGAACCGCCCACCAGCGACTGCACTCGCCCGGCGAGCGCATTCATCGCCTTGGCGGAAGCGTCGCGCGTGGCCATTCCCTTGGGGTCGGCCGGAAATACCGGCGCGTCCGCGTCCCATCCTGGCGGCAGCTTGCCGGAGATCATCTGCTGCAAATCTTGTGCCAGCTTGGGAAAGCGGCTGCGGTATTCTTCCAGGCGCTCTTTCCACTCTGCTTCCAGTTCCTCGCCGCGCCCTCCAGCTTCGCGGAAGTGAGCCAGCGCGGCCTCGGGAATGTAGAAGTCCGGCTGCAGCGGCCAGCCCAGCTTTTCTTTTGTAGCTTTGACGTTTTCCGGCCCCAGCGCCTCGCCGTGGACGGCGGCCGTGTCCTGCAGCGGGCTGCCGTAGCCGATGTGGTTGCGCACCGAAATGAGCGACGGCTGGTCTTCATGCGCCTGGGCCAGGCGAATGGCCGCTTCCACCGCGTCCAGGTCATTTCCATCGGGCACCGTCTGCACGTGCCAGCGATAGGCGCGGAAGCGCTCAACTACATCCTCGGTGAACGCCAGGTCGGTGGAGCCTTCAATGGAGATGTGATTGTTGTCGTAGAGGTAAATCAGCTTGCCCAGCTTGAGCGTGCCCGCCAGCGAAGCCGCTTCCGCGGAGATGCCTTCCATCAGGTCGCCATCCGAAACGATGGCGTAGGTGTAGTGGTCCACCACGCCCAGTTCTTCCTTGTTGAAGCAGCCGGCCAGGTGCGCTTCCGCCAGCGCCATGCCCACGCCCATGCCGAATCCCTGTCCCAGTGGGCCGGTGGTGGCCTCGATGCCGCGGTCCAGGTTGTACTCGGGATGCCCGGGCGTCTCGCTGCCCCACTGGCGGAAATGCTTTAACTCCTCCAGCGGCATGTTGTAGCCATACAGGTGCAGCAAGGCATAAAGCAGGGCGCTGCCGTGCCCGGCGGAAAGAATGAAGCGGTCGCGGTTGAACCAGCGCGGGTTACGGGGACTGTGGCGCAAAAAGCGGTCCCAAAGCACATAAGCCATGGGCGCGGCGCCCAGCGGCAATCCGGGATGGCCGGAGTGCGCCTTCTCCACCTGGTCCACCGCCAGCATGCGGATGGTGTTCACGCACAGCCGATCCAGTTCGCTGCCCTTGGGCTGGCCCTGGGAAATAGCGCCTTCGTGCTCAGTAGCCGGCAAATTCTTCAGTCCGGATGTCATCCTCATCCACCTTTGTGTCGAGCAGGGTTTTGCGCATGGCGGCAACCATGGCGGGAGGTCCCGCCAAATAATAAATGGGTCCGTTCAAATTGTTCAGGTATTTGACGAGCATGGTGCGGTCAATGAAGCCGCGCTCGCCCTCCCACGGCCTTTTGGATTTTTCCATCTCGGTCATGGTGGGTATGAAATGGTAGTTGGGGTTTTCTTTTTCCAGGCGGCGCAGAAAATCGAGAAAGGGGGCGTCGTCCGGCCGGTGATTGGAAAAGAAAAGATAGAGCTGATGCGGCAGGCGGTCGTGCGCGGCCTGGGCGACTATGCTCATAAAAGGAGTGATGCCGATGCCACCGGCCAGGAACGCCGCCGGCTTCCTGGCATTCTTGTGCAGGGTGAAGGAGCCCATGGGGCCGTCAATCTTCAGGTCCGTTCCCAGCGGAACCGACTTCAGGCTGCGCTTAAAAGCGCTATCGCGCATACGGGTGGCGAACACCAGCTCGTTTTCAAAGGGCGGGCTGGCGATGGAGAAGGTTCGGATATTGCCCTCGTCATCGGTCTCCGGCGGGTTGAGCATGGTCATATCCACCGACTGACCGCCCTGGAAATCGAAGCCCGCCGGCTTCTCGAAGTGAAAGGCCATGGTGCCCTCGGCAACCTGCTCGCGTGATTTGAGCTTGCCCTGGTACACAGGCATGATGTTGCTCCTTGCACCCGTGCTGCAGCCAGTTCAGGCGCCGGCCATTTCTGCCCCAGCCTTGTTTTGATTAGGCTGGCCCGGTCGCGGTTACATTTTGCGCGCTGCCCGCGGCGAACTCACAATTCCATCACTGCCTGCGTTCTGCGGCGGAGAATCGCAAAACTTCTATGATACATCCCAAGGCCGCGCCGCACTATGGCCCCGCCTACCTATCGTGTTACGATACGATTGGCCCGGGGGCCTGACTCAGCCGCCGTTGCCGCGTCTCGCCCGTAAGCATTCCGACCGAGCCATTCCGTATTAGAGGATGCGGAGGAGGCGTAACATGATTCAGCTCAAGCGCGTTTATGATGCCGCCGCCAGGAATGACGGTGCCCGCTACCTGGTGGAGCGCCTGTGGCCGCGGGGCGTGAAAAAAGAGTCGCTGCGGGTGGAAGCCTGGCTCAAAGACGTGGCCCCCAGCGCCGAGTTGCGCAAGTGGTTCTCCCATGACCCGGCCAAGTGGCCGGAATTCCGCCGCCGCTACTTCCAGGAACTCAAGCGCAATCCCACGGCCTGGCAATTGCTCCTGGCCGCCGCCCGCCGCGGCCGCGTCACCCTGGTTTACAGTTCGCATGACACCGAGCACAATAATGCGGTTGCCCTGAAAGAATTTCTCGAACAACGCCGGGGCAAAAAGGCGGCTTGATACCGGCATGGCGGCAAAAGACCGCGTTCAACTTGTTATCGCTGATGTGGACGGTACCCTCGTAACCCAGGAAAAGGTCCTGACCGAGCGCGCCCGCGAAGCAGTGCGCAAGTTGCTCGCGGCCGGCATCGCCTTCACCATTACCAGCGGGCGCCCGCCCCTGGGCATGAAGATGCTGATCGAGCCCCTCGGACTGAAGGACCCTATCGCCGCCTTCAACGGCGGCGTGATCGTGAGCCCCGACCTCTCCGTGCTTCGGCAGCATTTGCTGCCCCAGGCGGCGGCCCAGAGCGCTTGCGAAATCATTGCCCAGCACGAGCTCGACGTTTGGCTCTACACCGATAGAGATTGGTTTGTGCGGAACCGCCAGGCGCCACACGTGGACCGCGAAGAATGGACGGTGAAGTTCCCGCCCAAGGTGGCGGACAGCTATGACGGGCTGCTGGGGCGGACAGCCAAACTGGTGGGCGTGAGCGACGACTACGCTGCCGTGGCGCGCTGCGAACAGGAGGTCCAGAAGCAATGCGGCGCCCAGGTTTCTGCCTCGCGCTCCCAACCCTACTATCTGGACGTGACCCACCCTCAGGCCAATAAGGGGGAGGTGGTCACGGTGCTCTCGCAAATGCTCAAAATTCCGCCCGCAAAGATCGCCACCATCGGCGACGGTCCCAACGACGTTCTCATGTTCCGGCGCAGCGGCGTGAGCATCGCCATGGGCAATGCCTCCGACGAGGTAAAGAAGGCGGCCAGGTTTGTGACCGCCTCCAACCAGGATGAAGGCTTCGCCCAGGCTATGGAGCGCTTCGTCCTGCAGGGGTAGCGGCGGCGTCTCGCCGGGCCGAGGCGCCGGCGTCCCCCCGGTTCGAGCCAAGCCGCCGGGACGGCGGCGCTACAGCCCGCCTTTCCCATACAATGGCCGTGTGAGATCCACAATTTTCCTGTTGGAGGACGATACCGATATCGCCCGCCTGGTGCGCCATCACCTGGAGGCTGCCGGCTTCACGGTACGCTCGTTTGCCGCGGCTTCCGGCGTGCTCGCCGAGGCTGTACGCGAGCGGCCTTCCCTTATGCTGCTGGACATTATGGTTCCGGGAGGCGACGGCCTTGACCTTTGCCGCCAGGTGCGGGAAACCCCCGCCATTGCCGCCACTCCGGTCATCTTTCTGACCGCCCGCACGGCGGAAGCCGACCGCGTGCTCGGCCTCGAACTGGGCGCCGACGACTACATCACCAAGCCCTTCAGTACGCGCGAACTGGTGGCCCGGGTCAAGGCGGTGCTGCGGCGCTTCGAGCAGCCCCTGCAACCGGCCACCGTCAAGCTCGACGATCTCGAAATTGATACCGGAGCCATGATCCTGAAAGTGCGCGGCAAGAACGTCCCCGCCACCGCCACCGAGTTTCGCCTGCTGGAATACCTGGCCCGTCACGCCGGGCGCGTCTTCACCCGCGACCAGCTCCTCGATGCCGTCTGGCGCGATACCGCGTACGTCACCCCGCGCTCGGTGGACGTTTACGTCCGCCGCATCCGGGAGAAAATTGAGCGCGATCCGGAAAATCCGCGCTACCTGCGCACCGTCCGTGGCGCCGGCTACCGCTTTGAGGCCCCGCGGTGAGGAAGCGCATCTTCTTTAAGCTGCTGGGCGCGTTTTTGCTGGTCATCGCCGTGGCCACCGCCACCCTGGACTTCGCGGTGCGCCGTGCCTGGGAAACTTCCCTCCACCGCGAACTCGAAGCCACCCTCACCCAGAAAGCGCGCCTGTTTGCCGGCCAGGTCGAACACGAACGCGATCGCCGTTCCCTGCAGCA
>DATGGJ010000453.1:0-3463 GCA_035308585.1 Terriglobales bacterium | reverse complement strand
CGGCGACGTACCGCCGTCGATGCAGGTGAAGCTGCTGCGCGCACTGCAGGAGCAAGAGTTCGAACGCGTCGGCGGCGAGGCGCCGATCAAGGTCAACGTGCGCGTGGTGTCGGCGACGAACAAGGACCTCGACGCCGAGGTCGCCGCGGGCCGGTTCCGGCAGGATCTGTTCTTTCGCCTGCACGTACTGCCCGTGAAGCTTCCGCCGCTGCGCGAGCGCCGCGAGGACATCCCGCTGCTGGTGAATTATTTTCTGGCGAAGTTCGCCCGGGAGCAGTCGAGCGCGCCGAAATCCATCTCCTCCTCCGCCGTGAAGCTCCTGGAGAAATACCACTGGCCGGGCAACGTGCGGGAACTGGAGAACGCCATTGAACGCGCCATGGTGGTGGCGCAGGAGCCGGAGCTACGGGAGCACGACTTCATCCTCAAGCCGCGCAACCACAATGGCACGGCCTCCAAGTCGCTGGAGGAAATCGAGAAGGCGCACATCCTGCGGGTGCTGGAAGGCTGCGGCTGGAACCAGACCCGGGCCGCCGAAGTGCTGGGCATTGACCGGGTCACGCTGCACCACAAGATCAAACGTTATGGCTGGAGCCGGTCCACGGTTGCAAGCCGATGAAGCTTCTGCACCTGCTGCCGATCGGGAACTGCGACGGCCAGCTGCTCCAGGAGCTGGGGGCCGCCATGGCCGGGCTGTTCCGCGTTTCCTTCCGAACATTCCCCAAAGCGCTGGACCCGGAGTTCGCTTTTCACCCGGAGCGCCAGCAGTATCACTCCTCGGAAATTCTGGCGGCCATGCAGTCTGGGCTGAGCAACGATTGCTGGCGGGTGCTGGGGGTGACGGCCGTGGACCTCTACATTCCCATTCTGACGTTTGTGTTCGGCGAGGCGCAGATCGGGGGATCCTGCGCGGTAGTTTCCAGCTACCGCCTGCGGCAGGAGTTTTACGGCCTTCCCGCCGACTTGCCCCTGCTGCGAGCGAGGCTGCTGAAGGAGGCGGTGCACGAACTCGGGCATACACTGGAATTAACCCATTGCCACGACTACCGCTGCGCCATGGCGGCTTCCCACGCCGTGGAATGGATTGACATCAAAGAGGCCTGGCTTTGCTCCGAGTGCCAGGCACGAGTGCTGGGGAGTGGAGAGGCGCCGGCGGCCATCAGCTGGCGGGCTTCGGCGCGCAAGTGACGGAGATAAGAAAGAGGTCATTATGCTTACTGCCAAAGAACATACGCGACCCGATCAAGACCACAAGAATCCGCCCGAATTCCGTAAACCCGAGGCTTGGCTGGGCAAGCCTCCGGAGAAAGCCATCCGCGTCTGCTTTGCGGCCACCAATGTAGAGGCTTGGGAGGCCGGCACCAGCGCGGTGGTAACGTGGCAGGGCAAGAGATTTCGCATTCTTTGCGAAGGCAAGGACGTGCCTCTGATTCAGACGACGCGGGGCATTCTGGTCGGGGAGTAATGCCTGAGCCTCAGGGCAGCCGGCGCTACTGGCGGGCGTTCGCGGGCGAGGGCGCCCGCGCCACAACCAGCTCAGGACGAGGGCACCCTCAGGGCAGCCTCAGGGCAGGCGGCGGAATGCCGGCGCTACTCGCGGGCGAGGGCGCCCGCGCCACAAGGGAGATGGAAGCTAAGGCGTGCCGGCGGTGGGCAGCACGGCGGCGCGCAGGCGGGCAGCGGTTGCAGGGTCAAAGCCTTCCATCACCAGGACGAACTTGCCGTGCGGCTCGACGAAGACGGGGCCCTCCTCGGTGTTCCACTGGGTGGTGGCGTCGGCGATGGAGACTTGCACACCGGCAGACGCTTGCCGCGGGAGCGGACCCGAGCCGCCCACGGCATCCACGTGCTTGTACTTTTTGTTTAAGGATTGGGCATAAATGCCGGCAAATTTTGTCCCCTGCTCGGCTGCGGCCCATTGGGAAAGATAAAGCAGGGCCAGGCTGCCGGGAGAAGCCTTTTTCAGCCGGGCGGCGTAGTAGTAGCCGCCACGCCACTGCGGCCAAAGCTGTTTCGAAACATTCTCACCGGCATACTGCTCCACCATTACCGAGACGTCGAATTCGCCGACCGCGCCCACGTCCACCCGCTGCCAGGACTTGCCCAGAACCTTCTCCAGCTTGGGCGGCTGCAAGGGCGCCAGGTGCTCGCCGGCCAGATAGGCGCCTGGTTGCATGACCTCGCGGGTATTGAGTGGAGGGCGCTGGAGCACGTCGGCGAAAGCCGCCTCTTTCCCCTTTTTTTGCAGCAACGCGCGCTCAAAATCCAAACCATAGGTGTAAGGAAAGGCAAGCGAGTCTTTGATGTAGAGGGGGGCGCTCTCGAAGATCGGCGAGCCTGACGTAACTCCGGCCTTCATGGCGGCCACAATATCGGGCGCATCGAGGATGGATTTGCCGAGCGGCGCCAGTTCGTAGTCGGTGAGCACCACCATCGCCTGACCTTCCGAAACCGCCTGGCGGGCGGCTACCGCTTCGTCATCCTGCACGTCAGAATCTTTCTTCTGGGCGCGCGGGCCATCCTTCAACCAGTGGTCGAGGCTGGCATCCTGATCCTGCAGAGCGTGCGTAAGTTCGTGGGCAAGCACCGGCTTTTGCACATCCGCGTCCACCCAGTCGAGCAAATTGACGGTCTTGGCCTTGGGGTCGTAGTAGCCGGCCACCTGCTCGCGCAACAGGGCCAGCAGGAAGGTATGCAGGTCGAAGTCGGGGGGGAGGAGGCCAAATTTCTTCAGCACCAGGGCGGAGCGGTTCAGGCGCTGAGTGTCCTGGTCGCTGCCCATTCTGCCCTCAATGTATTTCATGGCCTGATCGCGGCTGACCAGGGCGCGCTTGACGGGATGATGAATGGGCAAGCCGCTGTCCTGGCTGGCGAAATGAAGGATCTCGTCCACCGAGCGGAACAGTTCCCGGGCTTGCGCCGGGGTGATGTGAGTTTCGGGCGGAGCGGGCTGCGACTGGGCACGAGGGTTGGATTGGGGAGCAGTTGCGGAGGGCGGGGCTGAGCTCTGAGATAACGCGGGGGCGCTCAGCAACACCAGCGGCAGCAGAAATCGGCAAACCGTGCTCAGAAGCAGAGTTTCCTCGCGCGACTCGGTAGACGGCACTTGCTACTATCGGCTGTAGACCGTGGGCTGCGGCCCTTTCTCCAGCGTCTGCCGGTCCCAGATGGCGCCCTCGCGGGTGTAGTTGGCGAGTTCGAAGTCCTGGGTCAGTTCCAGAGCGTCGGTGGGACAGGCGTCCTCGCACAAGCCGCAGAACATGCAACGGCTCAGGTCGTAGGTGAAGGTGGTGAGTTCCTTGCGCCGGGTGGCGGCATTGCGCTCGCTGGTGACCACAATCAGGTGCTCGGGGCAGGCCAGGGCGCACAAGTCGCAGGCAATGCACATGGTCTCATCCGTATCGGGGTTCACGTTCAGGCGCGGCGCTCCGCGATAGCGCTCGGCCACCTGCGGGCGCTGCAG
>DATGGJ010000452.1:0-10712 GCA_035308585.1 Terriglobales bacterium | reverse complement strand
GCTTGCCGGAAGCGGCGTGCGCCCCGGAAACCACCCAGTCGTTGGAGCCTAGTTCGGGGCGGAGCTCAAGCTGTGAAATTGCCATCCCGGCCAGGGAAGGCGCGCTGTCTACGCCGGCGCCAGAGGGGACAGGCGCGAGCGTACCCATTTTCTGCGTGTCCTGTCCGGGAGGATGGTCACGCCAGGATGAGTTGGGGTAGAGGTCCGCGGTCAGCTCCGGGCCCAATTTGGCCAGGATTTTCTCGCGCTCCAGCGCCATTTTGGCGGAGTAATGGTTCAGTTCCTTCACCATGTTCGCTTCGATCACCAGCGAATCCACCGGCGTCCAGGAGCGTGTGCTATAGCGCAGAATGCGAAATTCAAGCGGCAAGCGGTCCCGTTGTTGGGCGATAAAGTCATTTACCCCGCGGGCATAAGCTTCGAGGTAGGAGCGGTCGCGAGGGGAAAGCTCCTGCAACGCTTGTTCGGCACGCGCCTCAAGGCCGAGAATGCGCTGTTCCCGGTCGTGCTTGACCCACTCCGCGCCCAGCACCTCGGCCATATCCCCGGCCGCGAAACGCCGCGTCATGTCCATCTCCCACAGGCGGTCTTGGGCGGTCACATAGCCCTGGGCGAGGAAAAGATCCTCCAGGTTGGCCGCCTCGATGCTGGGCACTCCGTGAGCGTCGCGGGTAACGGCGGCCGGCGCCGAGAGGCCTGTCACCACCAGGCTGCCGTCAAGCTGGGGAAGAGCAGTGGTGGCGGTGTAGTACAGCCAGCCGCCTACCGTGGCAGCCACTAACAGCAGCAACAGCAGGCTGAGGGCAAGCCAGCGCAGGGCCCGACGGGCGGTTGCGGTCTGGGGAGGAGCGATCTCAGGAGTGGCCATGGAGAAGGAGACGATTGTAGGGCGGGCAGGGCTGAGGAAACAACCGGGGGGAAGGCAAGTTGAAAATGACTTTCATTTTCAAAATGGCCCGGCCTTGATATCCTGAACCCGGCTCCCTCTCTTTTCTCCATGCTGCAGAAGCGCATTGACGACCAGCCCCTCATCTCCCGCGAGATGATGCGCGAGGCTGAGCTGATCCTGCACAACCACCTCAAGCGCGTGGGCCTGAAGCACACCGCCCAGCGTGATACCATCCTGCGCACCTTCCTGGAGACGCGCGAGCATCTCTCCATGGACGAGCTCCATCGCCTGGTCAAGCGCAAGGACCAGCGCATCGGCTTTACCACGGTTTACCGCACCCTCAAACTGCTGGCCGAGTGTGGCTTGGCCAGCGAGGTCGCTTTCCACGACGGCATCGCCCGCTTCGAACACCAGTACAACCGCCGCAGCCACCACCACATGGTGTGCACCGAGTGCGGCGGCTCGGTGGAATTCTTCTCCCCGGAGGTGGACCGCCTGGAACAGGAAATCGGCCGTAAGCACCACTATTTGACCACTCGCCATACCTTCCAGATCTACGGTTTGTGTGAGAACTGCCGCAAGAGGACCGCCGGCCATCCCACCGCCTGACTCCGGCGTTGCCTTACGGCGCGCTTTCTGTTAATGTCCGCGCAATCAGGGCTGGTCCAGGGGCAGTCACAGGGCTCGGAACGACCGTTTCGATAATCAGGGTTTCAGGAGGACGATATGCCGCGGTTTTGCTCGTCATGTGGAGCGCCCATGGCGGAGGGCGCCATTTCCTGCAGTTCTTGTGGAACCAGCGCCGCCCAGAACGTGGGCGGAGGAGCGGCGGCAGTTCCCGCGGCCGCGCCATCTACCGGGGGCTTGACCGATAACGTCGCCGGCCTGTTGGCTTATATCACCATTATTCCGTCCATTATTTTCCTGGTGATGGAGCCTTACAACCGGAACCGGTTCGTGCGCTTCCACTCGTTCCAGAATATTTTCTTCTGCGTGGCCTGCATTGCGCTGGGCATCGTCATGAGCATTATCGGAATGATCCCCATGGTGGGCCTGATCACTCTGGTCATCTGGCCGCTGATTGGGCTCGGCCTGCTGGTGGTGTGGGTCATTCTCCTGCTCAAGGCTTACCAGGGGCAGATGTTCAAGCTGCCGGTGATTGGCGACATGGCGGAAAAGCAGGCCAACGCCTGAAACTGGCTGCAATTCCCAGAAAAGGCGGGGCCACACGCCCCGCCTTATTTTTGCGACATTGCGCGTCCCTCCTCCTCCCCGGCGCATCTCATCATCTTCTCTGACCCGACCTGGCGGCTTGACAGAAGCTCCGCCAGATGTCATTTGTATTTACTTTTGTTTTCTGCTCCATAAGCGGGAGCAGCGACGACCGTTCCGAACCAGGTGAGGCTTGCGCGTAAGGGTTTTCTATCACGACCGCTGTTTTGACGGGGCTTGTTCCGCCGCTCTGTTTTCGCGTTTCTACCGCGAGCGCATCCGCGCCGACGCCGACTTCATCTTCAGCGGCCTCCTCCACCGCGCCGGCTCGCTGTTCGATGAAGACAAGTTCGATGGCGACGAGAACGCCATTGTGGATTTCAAGTATTCCCCCTCCCCCCGGATTACCTGGTGGTTTGACCACCACGAGAGCGCCTTCCTGAGCCCGGAAGACGCGGCCGCCTTTGAGCACGACGAGAGCAACCGCAAGTTCTACGATCCCGATTTCAAGTCCTGCACCCGCTTCATCGCCACAGTTGCCGAGAAGCGTTTCGGTTTTGACACCCGGCCGGTGGCGGAAATGGTGGAATGGGCCGACATCATTGATGGCGCCCTCTATCCCGATGCCAAATCGGCGGTGGAGATGAAAGCCCCGGCCATGAAACTGACCATGGTGATTGAAACCGCCCAGGAACCAGGTTTCATCGTGCGCCTGATACCCCTGCTGGCCAGCGAACCCCTGGAGCAGATCCTGAGCGAGCCTTTTGTGGCGCCGCTGCTTTCGCCCCTGATGGAGCGTCATCAGAAAACCATCGAAGTGCTGCGCCAGCGCATCGAGTTTCGCGACGGCACCGTTTTCTTCGACGTCACCGATGGCGACTATGAGGGCTATAACAAGTTTGTGCCCTACTATCTTTACCCCGACTGCGTGTACAGCGTGGGGCTGAGCAAGAGCAACTTCCGCACCAAGGTGGCGGTGGGCTCCAACCCGTGGGCCCCGTTCCCCCCCCTGGTGAACCTGGCTAAAGTCTGCGAGCGCTATGGCGGCGGCGGGCACGCGCGCGTAGGCGCTATCTCATTTCCCACCAGCCATGGCGAGGAGGCCCGCCAGGCGGCGCAGGAAGTTGTGGCCGAATTGCGCGCCAGCTACCGCGAGCAGCAGGCTCAGCTCGCGCTTAAGCCCAGAACTCCTTAGCGCTTCAAATCCTCAGGCTCTTCACCACAGAGGGCACGAAGGGTCACAGTGGAAATGATGAAAAAATCAGTGCTTAGTCCTGACCCTTTTTTGCGCCCGGCGAACCCGCGAGCTCCCTTCAGTAGATGAGCTTCAGGGAAAACTGGATCTGCCGGGAAGTTCCCGCCGTTTTGCTGATAATGCCAAATCCGCTTCCCCGAAGAAGGTTCGAGGGCAGCCCGAAATTCACCAGATTGAACACATTGAAGAACTCAGCGCGGAACTCGATGGTGCCAAGCTCCCCCTTGCCGCGGCGGCCAAAGGGCGTGTCTTTCACCAGCGCCAAATCGTAGTCCTGGTAACCGGGACCACGGAACGTATTCCGGCCCAGGGTGCCAAACCGTCCCCGGTTGGGGCCTGTGCCGCCGGCAATATCTATGGGAATGTAAAAGAATGAGGCGTTGTCAGCGCCACGGCCGAAATAGTCCTCGTGCACCGGCCGGCTGGTGGAAAGATCCGGCTGACTGATCAGGTCGGGCCGGTCGGCCCCGCCCGCTCCGGCGCCGGTTTGCTGTACGCCCGAGTACACGGTGAAGGGAGGGCCGCTCATGATGGTGGTGATGTTCAGCAACTGCCACCCTGTGGTCACCCGGCGGCCGAGTGGCTGAAGGAAGCCTAGGCGGTCCAGGGGCAGCACCTGTATCACGCTCACTGTGAACACATGGGTCACGTCGAAGGTCGAAGGCCCCTTTTCCGCCTTCGTGTTCCATGGGTCCTGGGGAAAAGTTTGCAGCACCGCGCCCGCCGTGGTGAATCCTCCTCCCAGCACCGCGCTGGCATCATCCAGAGATTTGGAGTACGTGTAGCTGGCCTGGATGCCCAATCCCGCTCGCGGCGAGTTTTTGCCCACACTGGCCTGCAAGGAGTGATAGGTGGAATGGGAGCCGCTGGTCATCAGCAGTTCCGGCCCGAAACCTCCGATGGCGTGTCCGGCGGAATCGAAGCGGGTGAACGGCGCGAAGGCCGGATCTGCGCCGCCATAGCTGTTCGGTGAAAATACGGTGCTGAGATGAACTCCGGCGGTAGCCACGTAGGAAACTCCCAGCTTCACGTCGCGGAAGTCATGTTCCACACCGGCGCTATAGGTGCCGATGTACCCGTTGCGGAATTCCCGGGCAATGCCTTCCACCGACAGCAGTTGCGGTTGGTGACCCGGGGTGAGCGCCGTCAGGTCATTCTGGAAGCGGTCGAGGTCGAGCTGGGTGTCGGGAGGCACAACCGTGTCTCTGCCCTGCGGAAACAGCAGCGTTCCCGCGGATGTATATACCGGGGGAAGATTCAGCGGCACCACCGCATTCTGGAAGGGCAGGGGAGCGCCCGGCAAGGCGTTAACGTAGGGAGTAAAGATAAAGGGCATGGAGCCGGTCAGAAAATTATCCTGCCAGAGGTTGGGAATGATAGACATGATGCCGCCGCCGGCGTGCAAAACCGTGTGCTCGCCAACCGCGTAGTCGAGCGCCAGCCGCGGTCCCCATCCGCTCCAATCCTGGTTATAGGGGGGCTGGGGGTCATACACAAAAATCTGGCGGGCACTATGATCCCAGTACGAGACCGGCTGGCCGCTGGAGCCGATGAACTTCGGCCCCGAGGTACGCTGTTGCGCTTCATGGATGCGGCTGTTCACGTCGTAGCGCAGCCCGTAATTGACGGCCAGGCGCCGCGTCGCCTTCCAGTTGTCCTGGAAATAGAACTCATAAGCCTCGCGGTGGGTGGCGGCCTCGTCGAACTTGTCGCCCGCGGGCGTGCCATTCGCCGCCGCCGTGATGGTGTAGGAATAGGGCGTTGCGGTCAGCAATCCGGTCAGCGAATCGGGCAGTGCCTCGCCCGCCGCGATGTCATGTTTGCCGCTGGCGGAAAGAATCGGCACCGGGGAATAGGCGGTTCCGCCGCCGAAAGAGTAGGCGCCATTGGGGTTGGTGCCGAAAACGGTGGAATCGCGGTTGGCCCGCAGTTCAATGCCCCACTTGAAACTGTGGCTGCCGTGCAGCAACGAAGTGTCGTTTTTGAACTGATAGAGGTTGCTGAAAGAGCCGATGATGGAGCCGTCGGCGGAGTTGAAGGCTTCGAAGAGACCGTCGCCGTACCCGATTGCCGGCTGAGTGTGGTTGGGGCTGGGGAACAGCGGCGTGCTGCGAATGTAACCGATCACCGTCTCGTTGGTGAGATGAGGCGAGAAGCTGCGGGTGTACTTCACCATGGCGTTCCGCTGGTGATCGAAGAAGCGGATGCCAAAACTGGGGTCAATCGCCGTCTGGTCGGGATTGGTCAGCGGGCCGTTCACCTGGTTCAGGCTGAAGCGCGTCATCAGCGAGGATTTGTCTGAAATGACATGGTCAACCCGCACTGAGAACTGGTCGGTATCGGTGGCAACTTTGGATGAGGCCTCGTAGGTGCGGGCGCCATATGCGCCCCGGGGATTGTTGGGAAGCGGATAGGCGGCCAAAATCGGCGCCACCGCCGGATTGACCGGGACCCTGAGAGTGTCGCCAGGAAAGGCGGTAGTATCGAATCCCTGCCGCTCCGCGAGTGTGGGCACGGGAAACACCTGCGTTGTCCCCAACACCTGCCGGAATCCCTGGTACTCGCCAAAGAAGAAGGTGCGGCGGCGGCCGTCGTAGATGTCTGGAAGCACCAGCGGCCCGCCTACTGTGGCCCCGAACTCGTTGCGCACAAAGGGTGGAATCCGCCGCTTATTCAGCGGATCAACATGATCGAAGTAATTGCGCGCGTCGAAGGCGGCATTGCGCACGAACTCGAAGGCGCTGCCATGTATCTGGTCCGTCCCTGACTTCGAGACCACGTTGGTGTAGCCTGCCGCGCCGTGGCCGATCTCGGCGGGCATCACGCCGGAACTTGCCTGCACCTCCTGGATGGCATCCACGTTGAAGTTCGGAAAGGTCGCGCCGCCCATCTCCGGGTCTGTGGTATCGGCGCCGTCTATGGCAAATATCGCCGTGGAGCCCCGTTGTCCATTGACGGCGAACTGCTGGGTGAAATTGGCCGCGCCGTTGGTGTCGGTCATGGTCCCGGCGGCCAGAAGCAGCAGCTTGCTGAAATCGCGGGCATTGAGCGGCAGAGTGGAAACTTGCTCGCTGGAGAGGCGCTCGCCTCCGGAAACCTCGGAAGCTGATGGCGCAGCCTTCACCACGCGCAGCGCCTGGGTCTGGGAACAAAGCTGCAGCCCGGCGGTTAGCGCCAAGCCAGCCTGAAAATTCAGGCTTGCGGGCAGGCGGCAACTCGTGCCCTTGCTCTCCACCGAAACTTCGTAGTCGCCGGGGGCAATTTCATCGAAATGAAACTCGCCCCGGGGGGAAGTGCGGCTTACGTAATCATGGTTGTGAACTGCGGAATGTAATCGAATACTTGCGTTGGGGACAGGGGCGTTGGCCTGGCTGCGGAGCACGCCTCGCCACGAGCCTGCCGAAGTCGCGCCTGCCGGACCAGCCAGGACCAACAGGCAGACAACAACCGTCGCGCGAATTGAAATATTGACCTCCTTATCGTGCGGGAAAAGGCTCCGAGGCTGAGCCTTGACCGGAACCAGTCGAAGTATCAGATTTTAACTGTTAACTCGATGCATCGGCAGCTTCGCTCACGTCTGCGGGGCACAATTGACCTTTGTCCCGCGGCTGGGTCATTCGGCGTGCCATGAGAGCAAATGGAAGCAGGAGCGGCCTTACTTGCGGGCGGGGTTTTCGTTGTCCGCCATTTCGCCGTTGTGGCGCTGTTTCAGCATTTGCACTCCCTCGGCGAAGGTCATGTGCCCGGGAACGCGGCGGAAGTCGCTGGAATCCTCTGTTTCCTGGATATTGATGCTCTTAAAGAATAGGGCCCGGCCCGTAAAGCTGAGCTGCATGTGAGTGGTGGTCCAATAGCCGTTGGCCACCTCGCCCTGCGCCACCACAAAACGCCCGCCGCGGTCGAGGTGGCCGAGAATACCCCAGCCAAAGCCCACATCCTTGAACAGAGTGCCGTCAATGCGGGCGATGCGGGCCCAGTGCGGCTCAATCAGCAGGAAGCCATCCATGCCGGTAAAGACCTGCTGCTCGCGGCTGGGGGGATCGAAATCGGGATTGGGTTCGAACCGGAGCCGCACCAACTGCAGGCCGTTCACCTCCTCCATCCCCTCATACTGGTAGCGGAAAGCATCGGGCAAGGTCTTCACCATGCGGTTGACGCGGTCGGAATCTTCTTTCTGCTGCTTCTGCTTCCGGCGCAGTTCGCCGGGATTGTGCAACAGTTGCTCCAGGCGAGCGAATTCTTGCTGGCGCTGGGCGGCACTGAGCGGTTGATCGTTCATAGCCACCAGCATGCCGGCCGTGCCTTCGGCGGTTTCCACGTACTCCCGCGTCTGCACCCCTTTGGGGGTTTGGCGGCGCACGCGGAACATGAGGCTCACATCGTCGTTGCCCGATTTGACCTCATTGGCCACCGCCTGCTCCACCAGTTGCTGAGGGTTGAAAGAGTGTTGCTCGGCCGGATGCTCGGCCCGGTCCTGCGGTGCGGCGGTGTGCTGGGCGAAAGCTGCTGCCAGGGCGATAAGTCCGAAAGCTGCCGTAGCCCACAATGGTCCCTTACTGCGGATCATGGTTGCGGTCCTGACTGCCGGGGGTTTGTTTAGAAGTCTACCCAATTAGAGTCTCTGAATGCCAATACTGTTGCTTCCACTTGGAACCCCCTGCAAGTGGCATCCGACAAGGAATATGTGCCAGGTTGAATACAGCTTGGTGGGGAATAAAATCATCGGCTCGTTCGAAAAGGCAGTCCCAGTGATTTTTAAGCCACGTGGCGTGAGAAGACCGCTGTTCCCCTGGTTACTAACCGGCCTCCACTCGTTTCCGTGGCACTTCCGAACGAGCCGACGATGGAGACATAGCAACGTACGTGCCAAACGCGGGGCGGCGACGCACGAAAATCAGCCCGCGTTAGCCTGTGGCGGAGCCGAAATTGAGGCTGCAAGCATGGATGTGCGAGAGAGTCCAGCCCGAGAGACACCGATTGTGAAACCGCGAATGCAACGGCTGAGCACCTGCGTACCAGCCAGGCGTGCGGCCTGCAGCTCCCTGCCATAGGGGAGGGGAGTGAGGAGTTCTTCAGTAACCCTCAAAATTGGTCCTAAGTGCGCTAAAATCCGAGCTAAACCAATGCTTTAGACCGACGAACAGGAGCTCAGGGGGCGCCGGGGCCTGGCCCGGCATAGGTAAATCTAACTACTGGAGTCACTTACATGTGGAAGCACAAAGAAGAGGAGCAACCTGAGGGAGGCGCCGGGAGAGCCCAAGGCAGCTTTGGGGTGGCGTCAGGTCGTCCAGAATCGCCCCGGATGACCGCTCCGGTGAGCGGAACCGCGCATATCGGGCGCTCGGTCCTGATCAAGGGAGAGCTGTCGGGGAGCGAGGACTTATACCTGGATGGCACCGTGGAGGGCAGCATCGAGCTGCCTGGGAACAACCTGTCGGTTGGCCCCAACGGACGGGTACGGGCTGGAATTCGGGCGCGCGGAGTGGTCATCGAAGGTAAGGTGGAAGGCGACATCGAAGCCAGCGAACGGGTGGAGTTAAGAAAAACCGCGGTGCTGACAGGAAGCATCGTGACCCAGCGCGTATCCATCGAAGACGGAGCGTATTTCAAAGGCGGAGTGGACGTGAAACGGCAAGCGGCGCCCGCGCCCACGGCAACACAGCCGCCGCGGCCCGAAGTGAAGCGCGAGAGTGTGGCCGCTTCGGCTGCGGCGTCAGGCGGCAGCAGCGCGCCTTTGCCCAAAGCGCCGCTGGCGGAGCAGAAGAAATCTTAGGCTCCCCTTCTGGCGCTTTAACGCGATACACTAGGGCTCAAAGCGTACGAGCAGTTCAGTGACGGGGTTCCATGGGTTCTGTGGCGCAGAGTCTTCGAAAATTATTCCGCGGCGGCTCCAGTAGCGAGCAGGCGCCGGCGCCGCAACCGCGCGCTCAGGCGCGGTCTTCGCGGCGCTCCAGCGGACTGGGAGAACTGACGCGCGCGCTGGTGGGGCGCGATGGCCTGTGCGTCCTCGATATCGGACCTACTTCTCCGGACAATATTCAGCACTTCACCGAACTTGGATACAAGGTTTACAGCGAAGACGTGCTGCTGGCATCCCGGGACTGTCAGTATCTGACGGCTGATGCCGAAGGCAAGCAGGCAGTGGACGAAAAGCGGTTTCTGGCGGAAAACCTGAACTACGCCCCGCAGACGTTTGACGCCGCACTGTGCTGGGACATGGCAGACTACATGGAGGAACCGCTGGTAAAGCCGGTAGTTGCGCGCCTGTGGTCGGTGCTCAAGCCCGGCGGGCTGGTGCTGGCCTTCTTTCATACCAAAGATGCGGGACCAGACGCGCCCTTTTACCGCTATCACATTGCCGGCACCGACAACGTGGAACTGCAACTGCTCAGCGCGGGAAGCAGCCGCAACGGGAGCACAGCGGGATGGCGGCTGCAGCGCGTTTTCAACAACCGCCACATTGAGAATCTTTTTCGCGATTACGCCAACATCAAATTTTTCCTCGCCCGCGACAACGTAAGGGAAGTTCTGGTCAAGCGGTAATCTCACCGCAAACAATTTCACCGCCGAGACGCCGAGAGCGCAGAGGCTATTAATTCTTCTCCTTGTAGCGCGGGCGCCCCTTCGACAACCTCAGGGCAGGCTCCCGCCCGCGAGGCATCGCCAGCAACGCCTCCGAAGATCTGCCGCTTCAGTTCACAAACTTCGCGCTCCACTAGAGGCATAACTTGTTAGACCTCAACTCTGCAACCAGGAACTGCTTATCCGACTGCGCCGCGGGTGCTGCGCACCACAAACTCCGGTAGTCCGGTGTGCTCGAGGAGGTGAACGAAAGGAGCACGCAGCCGGGCCGGCAGTCTAAGCAGACGGCGAAGGCGTGCGGCATTGCGAAAGACGGGCAAAAAAGCCTGCCGATAGGTTTCGCCATAGGCGCGCGCGGCGGCGGGCAAGGAGCTTTCGCCGCGGAAGAAGGGAAGCAGGCATTGCGCGGCCAGAGCGCCGCTGCGCAATGCCAGGGCTATGCCGTCACCGACAAACGGGTCCACGAAGCCGGCCGCGTCGCCGGCCAGCAGCACATTTTTCCGCAACGGGTCGGGACGGCAGAAGAGAAGGGGCGAGGTGGTCACGGGCTCGGAGGCGGGCTGCCAGTTCGAGCTCCGGGCATGCAGTTGGGGATGGCGAGCGAAAACAGCCCCTAGGGTGGTGGCCGCGTCGGCCCGTACCATGGCGGAAACGTTGATCACGCGGGGAGCAACGGGCTGCACGCCGCAATAGCCGCCAGCAAAAAAATACAGGTCAACCGAGTAGGGCGGGCTGGGTTCATGGAAGTGGGCCTTAATGCCCAGCCATTTCTGG
>DATGGJ010000451.1:0-4220 GCA_035308585.1 Terriglobales bacterium | reverse complement strand
TGGAAATGGCTGTTCATGCCCAGGCTGGTGAAGGGCCGCAAAAACAACTGTGTGTCGGCCACAGTGTTGGACAGGCCGCCTTCGAGAAACGGCGTGAAATTGTTGAACGAATGATCAAAATGGTTGGTCCAGTCGAAAGTAGCCCGCCCCGTGCTCAGGCCGAGCTTGCTGTCGCCGGCCGGCGCATATCCGGTCAGCACCGAACCGAAGTTCACCGCGAGGTTCAAAAACTTTAAGCGCAAGTCCACGTAAGGATTGCCCAGGCCGTTGCCGGAGGTGCCGCCCGTGGAACTGGAGGGGCGCACGAAGTAAACGGGTGCGCCCACATCCACCCCGAAGTGCTCGGTGAAGCTGTAGCCTATGCTGGAGTTGAGACGGTACACTTGGCCCTCGGCGTTGGAGGTGCCATCAAATTCCACATACGAAGTGAAACCGGTATCGCTCTGCGAAGGCGCCGCGGGCACCGACTGCGCCGTTGCCATGGCGGCTAAGACAAGAGTAGCGAGCAGGAATCTCACCGGAAGGGCTAATCGCTTAGACATAGGCTGTGCAGTCAGTCTCCCCACCTGCGGCCCCATGGCCGAAGTGTTACGTAAGTAATCAGCAGCGGTCTGTTCCATTTCTGCTGATTCCTGTGCATCCTCTTCGCCAACCAGCCTGGTGGCAAGTAACCAAAGGGAATTGAGGAACTTACCTTCCGAGGTCAGAGCTTCGCAAAGGTCCAGCCACAGGAAGTTTTTGCCCCCGGCGGGCAAGAATTGCAGTCTTCAGCGCCAGGTGAGGGTTCAAAGGTTGGCGCAGGAACGGAGCACCGGCCGGCAGCATGAACCTTGCGTAACCGGCTGCGGTCGTGCATTATCGGTGTAGCCACCTGCTCCACCCAGCGAACTCCACCACAGGAAAAAAATAAAGTGACACACGCGGTTTCCACTGGCTCTCCCAACACCCATTCCACTCTGCAGGACGCTTATCGCGCTTTCCAAGCCAGGGGATTGAAGCTTAACCTGACGCGGGGCAAACCTTCCCCCGCTCAACTGGACTTGAGCGCTGAACTGCTCTCGCTCCCTGGTGCAACCGGCGGCTACGCGGAAGACATCGGCGATTGCCGAAATTATGGCGGACTGCAGGGGCTGGCTGCAGCGCGCCGATTGTTTTCCGGCATCATGGGCGCGCCCGCGGACCAGGTGGTGGTGGCCAATAATTCCAGCCTGGCCCTGATGCACGACACAGTGGTGTATTCGCTACTCAAGGGCACCTGCGACGGCTCCCTTCCCTGGTCGCGGCAGGGGGAGATTGCCTTCCTCTGCCCCGTTCCCGGTTACGACCGGCATTTTAAGATCTGCGCCGACTACGGCATCCGCATGATCCCGGTGGCGCTGCGCGAAGACGGGCCGGACGTGGACGAGATCGAACGCCTGGTAGCGCAGGACGCCTCCATTAAGGGAATGTGGTGCGTCCCCAAATACAGCAATCCCACCGGCACTGTTTATTCGGACGCGGTGACTGAGCGGTTGGCGGCCATGAAGACCGCGGCGCCCGATTTTCGGCTCTACTGGGACAACGCCTATGTGGTACATCATCTCACGGAGCGGCGCATCGCCATTGCCAACATCCTGGAACTGAGCGTGCGTCACGGGCATCCCAACCGGCCCCTGGTCTTCGCCTCCACCTCCAAGATCACGCTGGCGGGCGCGGGACTGGCGCTTTTCGCCGCTTCGAAAGAGAACATCAAGTGGCTGCTGGCGCGTTTCATACCGCGGACCATCGGTCCGGACAAGATAAATCAGTTGCGGCACGTTCTGTTTCTGAAAGATGAGGAAGGAATTCTGCGGCTGATGGACAGGCACAGGGCCCTGCTGGCGCCTAAATTCCAGACCGTGCTCGACAGCTTTGCCAACAAGCTGGCACATGTTCCGGACGTAAACTGGACGCGGCCCAAGGGCGGGTACTTCATCAGCCTGGACGTGCCCAGGGGCTGCGCTCGCCGAGTGGTCGCCCTGGCCAAGCAGGCAGGAATTGAATTGACGCCCGCCGGCGCCACACATCCGCACGGAAACGACCCCGAGGACCGCACTATTCGCATTGCGCCAACCTTTCCCGACTTGCCGGAAGTGGCCCAGGCGGCTGAAGGCGTGGCTTTATGCGTTCTGCTGGCGGCCGCGGAAAAATTTCCCGCTCAAGCGGGCGCGCCCGCGAGCGTGGAAACAGTTGCTCGCCACGGTTCCGACGAACTCCGCTCCGCCGAATCCGCTTAGCTCTTATACGTCTCAGTGCTCCGCAAGAGGTGCCGGTGCGGGCGGCAGTGCCGCATGGTTTGACAAAGGTGGCCCGGTCCTCTAGTTTGATGGGTCCGGTGAACGATTCTTTGGCGCCTCACGCAGCCCGGAATGTTTTATGCTGCTCCCCCGCCTGCAACCTTTATCGCCACCACCAGGTTTCTGGCGTCTCTCCGCTCTGCCGGCATCACCAAGCCATACGTCCGTGGCTAAGGCCCATGTCGCTGTAACCTGCTCTGCCCAGCCGGGGAAAGCCGCATGATCTCTATTGTGCCGCTCTATGCCGCCGGCACCCTGGTGCATCTGTCGCCGGTAGACCTCGTCATCATTGTGTTCTATTTCATCCTGGTGCTGGCCATCGGGCTGTACCTCAAGGGCCGCTCGCAGACGGGGGAAGACTTCTTCATGGCCGGCCGGGAGATGACCGCCTGGGTGGCCGGCCTCAGCTTCCTCTCCGCCAACCTGGGCTCGCTGGAACTGATGGGGTGGGCCGCGGCCGCCTACCAGTACGGCATTCTGGCCGCCCATTGGTATTGGATCGGCGCCATCCCGGCCATGCTCTTCCTCGGCCTGGTGATGATGCCGTTCTACTACATATCCAAGACCCACTCCGTGCCCGGTTATTTGAAGCTGCGCTATGGCGAATCCAGCCGGGCCCTGGCCGCCATTTCCTTCGCCTTCATGACCGTGCTGATGAGCGGCATCAACATGTACTCCATGGCCCTGGTCATGAAGGTGGTGCTGGGCTGGAACATCAACTTCAGCATCTGGATCTCATCGCTCACCGTGGCCGTGTACGTGGCGCTGGGCGGCCTGCGCTCGGCCATCTTCAATGAAGTGCTGCAGTTTGTGCTCATCTGGGCGGGTTCCCTGCTCATCCCTATTCTGGGCCTGATTGACGCCGGCGGCTGGGGCGCGCTGCAGGCGCGCATCGCCCACAACGCCTCCGCCGAATACACCCACCTCTGGTCCACGCTCGGCTCTTTCAACAACAATCCCATGGGCATTCACTGGACCGGGATTGTGTTCGGCCTTGGATTTGTCATCTCTTTTGGTTACTGGACCACCGACTTCCTGGTCGTGCAGCGCGTGCTGGCGGCCAAGGATTTGCGCGCGGCCAAGATGGCCCCCATCATCGGCGCCGCCTTCAAGATGATGGTGCCCTTCATCGTCATCCTGCCCGGCCTGCTGGCGCTGGCGGTGCTGCCGGTGAAGCTGACCGGCGAAACTGCCGCCCTAGCCAACGGCGGCCACAGCTACAATGAGGTGTTGCCCCTTATGCTGGCGCGCTATTGCGGGCCGGGATTGCTGGGCTTGGGCATCACCGCGCTCATCGCCGGCTTCATGTCGGGCATGGCCGGCAATGTCAGCGCTTTCACCACGGTCTGGACCTACGACATCTACCGGGCGCTGATTCACAAAAATGCCAGCGACCGACACTACGTCAACATGGGGCGCTGGACCACAGTGCTGGGCGTGTTGATCAGCGTGGGAACCGCCTACCTGGTGATGCAGTTTGCCAGCATCATGGATTATGTGCAGGCGTTGTTCGCCACCTTCATTGCCCCGCTTTTCGGCACCGTTCTTCTGGGTATGCTGTGGAAGCGCACCACCTCAGAGGGCGGCTTCTGGGGGCTGCTGATCGGCACGCTCTCGTCCATGGGCATGTGGGCCTGGGTGAAAATGGACCCCGATGCGCTGCGCTACGTGGCGCTTTCGCCGCATGCCCGGGTTATGGCTGAGGACATGTACCGGGCGCTGTGGTCGTGGGTGGTTTGCGTGGCGGTGACGGTGATCGTAAGTTATGTCACCAAGCCGCGCTCGCCGGCGGAGCTGACCGGCCTGGTTTACGGGTTCACTCCCCTGCCCTCGGAGGCGCAGGTGGCGTTCTACAAGCGCCCTGCGTTCCTGGCGGTGGTGGTGGGAGTAGTGTTCGTGGCCTTT